>JAZKBX010000208.1:0-1341 GCA_040388455.1 Bacteroidota bacterium | reverse complement strand
AATGCTCTGCGAGTGGATCTCCATCTACATTGAGTGAATTTCTAATGTTGCATTGTTCAATAAACTGTCTCTGTTCTTTAATCTTTTTTAATTTTGATCCCTGATATGCTGAATAATCTCGATTTTCGGATGTGTAAATTAATTTATCCTGATGTAAAGACATGTTTCCGCATTTGCTCCTGGCACTGTAAAAGTTGAACCACCGTAACTTCCGTAAACCGTAGCTATAGATGCAACGGAAGTAACTTTAATAACTCCGGTATAAAAATGACCGCAGGATATGGTGTTCACAAAATCATGAAATGTACCGGATGAAGTCCCAGTCCCGGATAAAAACACCTGATTTACGTTGAACCCAGGGCCGCCAGTAACGCCTAATTGTCCGGCACAAGAATATAGAGTATACATATAAATACCTGGTTGCAGCGTAACTCCGGAAGTTGTATAACTGCCACCTACCGGGCAATTAGCTCCAACAGGTAAAGCCCCTCTGCTAACATCGGCAGTGGTGATTGCCCCTTGCGCATCAGAACTTTGCCATGATGCTAAACCAGCCGCATCGGAAACAAGCACTTTACCCGATCCTTGTGAGCCATCAACTATTTTTACCGCTCCCTGAACTTCCAGTTTTGAAGCAGGAGTTGTTGTTCCGATACCAACACTGCCATTTCTCAATAAGGTAAATCCAGGAATATTTGTAGTTCCATCATTACCATAAAAATCAACAACAATATTGCTATAGGCTGTTCCAGCGGTAATACCAGGATGAACAGTTAAAACCCGGTTGGTTGTGGTATTCCCTGTAAAATCAAAATCCCTGTTTGATACATTTGTTTGAAGGACTCCGGATGCAGTATTTATTACTCTCAAATCACCTGCTACATGAAGTTTTGTGGCTGGAGTAGTTGTTCCAATACCTACATTGCCTAATCCATTTACAAGCATTTGAGACACTCCATTATTTATTACATTTAGCAAATACGTATTGACCGAGCTAAAGCCGGTATTGTCTTTTTGCATTACATAAATTCCAGAGTTAGTATACCCGGCATCTATCCCGCCAATAAAAGCAGCTGTTTTGTTTATTTCTCCATTGAAATTTCTCACAACTTTTAGAGTTGTATCTGGTCCGCCATTTGCACTCCTTACGTCTAATCTTGCAGTTGGACTTGCTATCCCAATGCCAATATTCCCTGTACTCAACGAGGTTCCTGTACCATTAATTCCTGTTCCAAAAATAAGATTACCAATAGATAGTTGATTACTGGTGGTTGAGGAAGGGGCATCAATATCATAGCCAATTATGATATTATTTGCTCCACTGGTAATTGCATCCCCTGC
>JAZKBX010000207.1:0-1822 GCA_040388455.1 Bacteroidota bacterium | reverse complement strand
CTTTTTCTTAGTAAAAAAGTAAGCCACAAGAAAAATATTTCCGATAGAATGATGAATTTATTTCAGAGAATATATGCTCCTCTTTTGGAAAAAGTCATTCGTTTTAGAAGAACTGTGGTAGGTGTTACTGTGGCTGTTTTTTTTGTTACTGTTTTTATTTTCTCACGGATGGGTGGTGAATTTATACCAACATTAGCAGAAGGCGATTTTGCTTTCCACTGTATTTTATCACAGGGAACATCTTTATCTCAAAGCATAGAAACATCTATGCAGGCATCAAGGGTTATAAAAGAATTTGATGAAGTAAAAATGGTAGTGGGGAAAACAGGAAGCGCTGAAGTGCCTACCGATCCTATGCCACCGGAAGCAACGGATATGATGGTAATTCTTAAACCCCAAAGTGAATGGAAACGGGATATTTCCTACGAAGAACTGGCAGATGAGATTAATGAAAAATTAGAGAACATACCAGGTGTTTTCTTTGAAAAAAGCCAACCTATTCAAATGCGTTTTAATGAACTGATGACCGGTATCCGGCAGGATGTGGCCGTAAAAATATTTGGTGAAAATATGGATACGCTATTAAGTTATGCCAATAAGGTGGGTGCAGTTGTGCAGGGTGTGGATGGCGCAACCGAACCTATGGTAGAACGGGTGCAGGGATTGCCTCAAATAGTGATTAAATACAACCGTGCCCAGATTGCCAACTATGGTTTAAACATTGAGGACATCAACCACATTGTAAGCACCGGTTTTGCAGGCGGAAGTGCAGGAGTTGTCTATGAAAATGAACGCAAATTTGATTTAGTAGTCCGGTTAGACACCACCCACAGGCAGAGCCTTGAAGATGTTAACCACATGTATATTCCGGCTGCTAACGGAACACAAATCCCATTATCGCAGGTTGCTGAAATAAAGCTGGAATTAGGCCCGGCACAAATAAGCCGTGAAGACGGGAAGCGCAGAATTGTAGTCGGGTTTAATGTGAAAGGAAGGGATGTTGAAAGCGTGGTAAAAGACATTCAGCAGCAGCTTGACCAAAAAGTAAAACTCCCTTCAGGATATTATTACACGTATGGTGGCACATTTGAAAATTTGCAGGCTGCATCAGCACGTTTAATGATAGCCGTTCCTGTTGCATTGGCGCTTATTTTTATGCTGCTTTATTTCGCATTTACATCTATAAAACAAGCTACACTTATTTTTACGGCCATACCGATGGCTGCTATTGGTGGAGTATTTGCCTTGTTGCTCCGCGATATGCCTTTCAGTATTTCGGCAGGAGTTGGATTTATTGCCCTGTTTGGAGTAGCCGTGCTTAATGGAATTGTATTAGTCAGCACATTTAATCAATTGGAAAAAGATGGAATGAGCGATATAATTCAAAGAGTTATTGAAGGGACAAAGATTCGTTTGCGACCGGTACTGATGACGGCCACTGTTGCATCACTTGGCTTTTTTCCAATGGCGCTTTCACATGGAGCCGGTGCGGAAGTGCAAAAACCTTTAGCTACCGTTGTTATTGGCGGACTTATTACCGCAACATTCCTTACACTTTTTGTATTGCCATTGCTTTATATATTGTTTTCAGGAAAAAGAAAACCTGACGAAGGAATAAAACCGAATATTTCAGCGGTTATTATACTATTGATAATTGGTTCTTTCAGTAGCGTAAATGCACAGACTGCAACAACGACAAAACAAATAACTGTTGAAGATGCAATCAGCATAGCCTTGAAAAATAATTTAGAATTACAATCGCAACAATTAAATGTAAAGTCATACGATAAGTTGAGTAAATCCTATTTTGAATTGCCTAAAA
>JAZKBX010000206.1:7926-56090 GCA_040388455.1 Bacteroidota bacterium | reverse complement strand
ATGAGTGGAAATAAGAAGAGTTCTCTCGACTCTCGAGCGGAGTCGAGAAAGTGCGGAGGCAATATGAGTCGGACTTTTTTTTAGAAAATTGCCAGTTTTATTTTTTAAGGAATAACTTTCCATTCCAATTCCAGATCCCAGTTGGGGCGGGTATTAACAGGCTCAGCATTATAAATTACTTTTTCGGGTTGTAGCTTTTGAAGCAGATTTCCGGTATCCCATTTATAATTGGCATTGTTGTCGTAAATAATTTTTAGCTTATATTTTTTAGGGTATAAATATTCGTAAAAAAGTGTTTCTGACTTATTAATGTTACTTTCCTTTACAATACTTTCTTTTTCATCCAATAGCTGAATAATGTAATTACCCGCAGTTACAGGGATATCTAAATTCAATTTCAGAGTACCATAAAATTTCTCTTCACGTGTTTTAAAATCAATTTTAATGGTATCATTTGTTAAACCAAAAATATCGGTGAACGTACCCGGGGGAATGAATAAATGGTAGCTTGTGTTTTCTTTAAAAACAACAGGAACAACCTTCGTACTGCCGTCTTTACCAATTAGCTTATTATTAATTGAAATAGTGTTGAAAGGCTCCAGAGTATAGAATAAATTTTTATGATCTTTCATTGGAATGGTGTCTTCAATAAGATTGATCTCTCTGCTTATGTTATTGTTAAACAAAACAGGATCCAAAGGGTTATTGAAAATAATTTTAAACTCCGCATTCAAATCAACGTTCTGATTTCCAGCGGGACTATTTACTACTACCAATCTTAAAGGGTTTCTTCTGCTTTTTAAGGCATCTTCTTTTTTAATTATTTTAAAATCAACAGTATCAATTATCGTATTGCCGTTTTTTATCTGAAGAATTATTGAATCTTTATCATCCTTTCTAAACCAATAGTTTAAGGTGTCTTTGTTTTTTGAATAATCAAGGAAAACATCTTTATCACTAAAAGTTACATTAAGCGGTTCAATACGAATGCTATCAGCTGGTTTATTAAAAATAAAACTAATCTTCCCATAAGAATTATAATTGGTTTTTTTCAAAAAAAGTTTTTTTGAAGGCTCCTGAAATACATCAATTAAAATATTTTTCTTTTCAGCTACATCAATCAATGCATCAATAAAACCAACACTTTCACTTTCGCTATCATATTTATAATTCGAATTGGCATCTTTTAAAACAAGCAATTTATATTTAGCAGCACGTATATTATTAATTTGGAAAGTGCCATCTTCTTTGGTTTTTGCAAAATAATCCGGTTTTTTCTTATAGATAACGCTATCACTAAAATCGGTATATAACATCACCAGAATGCCTTTGTCAGTTTTGTGATCAAAAGCATTTTCAATTTTACCTTTCACAACTACTGAATCAATAAAATTACCGGTAGAAAAAATATATTTAAAATTATCGATCGGATTGTTCTCATGAATATCCTGCAAAGCATTACCAAAACTGATGGAATAGGTAGTATTTGGTTTAAGTATCTCCTCTTTATCAAAATCAATTGTTAGCATTTTATTTCTAACTTTTATATCAGGTGCATTTTCAAGAGGGGGAGAAATAATAAGCTGATTATTTAAATCTTTTAGTTGTATGAACTCATCAAAAAACATAACGATGCTTTTGGATTTAAAATTCAGTGAAGCGCTGTCGGGGATATATTTTACAACTTTGGGAGGAGTGATATCTTTTTCTCCACCACCCGGAGCAACCACCTGTGCACAGGAATAAATTAATGTGGAGATGAGCAGATAAACAAATGTGCTGATACACCAATTTGCTGATGCGCTGATTACCTTAATTTTAGTGTAAATATATTTTAATCTTGGCCTCATTTAATTCAATTATTGTTCAATTTTTTCTAATTAGCACATCGGTATATCAGCACATCCCGTTATTATTTCCATCACCTGTTCCAAATAGATCTTATCCGTTTCATCAAAATAAGCAAGATGCTGGCTATCTATATCTAACACTAAAATAACCTCCCCTTTTTGATTAAATGCAGGCAACACTATTTCCGATCTTGATAATGCACTACAAGAGATATGACCGGGAAACTGATCTACATCCTTAACAATAATTGTTTTTTTCAACTCCCAGCTTTTCCCGCAAACACCCTTGCCAAAAGCAATCCTTGTACAGGCAACGGGCCCTTGAAACGGCCCCAGCACCAATTCTTTTAGACCCTCAGACCTATCGATAACCTCCAAAGAGCCAGACTTACCTGTTGACGGTCCTTTCACAAAATAAATACCTATCCAAAAAAAATTCATAGAATATTTTAATGACGACAGTATATTGGAAAGGTTAGCAATACTATCGCTTTCCCCCTCAATCAATGCCTTAATTTGAGGAATAAGTGATTCGTACTGATCTTTTTTCGTAAATCCCGAAACAGTTATTGATTCAGCCATTATATTGTAATTAGGGCTACAAAGATATAAAAGCCCCTTTATAAAATCTCCGGGAAGTAGAAACTTTTATTAAAGTCCTTTGGGAGGATATCTTACCAACTTAATGAGCGGCATAAGCAATAGTAACAATGCTGATCTTAACACCGGGTACCTGAAGCAGCGTATGAGCGCAAGCCTCAAGTGTAGCGCCCGTTGTTATTACATCATCCACCAGCAGGATATGCTTGTCTTCTAAGGCGCCAGCATCACGTAACTGAAAAATGGACTCCACATTCTGCCAGCGGCTGAAACGTGATTTTTTTGTTTGTGTTTCAGATTCTACAGCACGATAAAGCGTTGTTAAGTCGGCTTTCACATTCATACTTTTTGCCAGACCTTCAGCAAAACCATCACTTTGATTGTACCCTCTCTTCTTTTGCTTTTTTGGATGCAAAGGCACAGGAATAACTATATCGATGCTATTAAAATCCTCACAATACTTAAGTTCATAACCATATAATTTCCCAACAGAAACACCAATATGTTTTTGCCCTTTATATTTTAACTGATGAATTAAATGTTGTACTTTCCCGCCTTTATTAAAACCATAGAAAGCTGCTGCAGAAGCAATGGGTACCCGTCCCCAGAAAATTTTTGCAATGGGATTATCGCTGTCTAAATGAAAATTAGTTTTGGGCAAATAATAGGCGCAATAAGTACAAATACTATGCTCTTTTTTATATAAGCTTTTCCCGCAGGAAACACAGACATGTGGAAATAGCAATGCAATAAAATCGTTTAGCATAACGTTGGTTTATGACAATTAAAATTTATTACTTTTGCACTATAAAATTAATCAATATTTATTATGGAAAATAATCAGAAAGAAGAAAAAAAGTCAAACAACAAGTTGTTAATTATTCTATTGATTTTCTTATTATTGGGAAACGGAACATTTATAGGCCTTTGGCTGCATGAACGTGGACGTGCAAATACAGAAGTGGTAATAAAAGAACAAGTTACAGTGGAACGTGATAATGTAAAAGCTGATTTGCTGGAATTGCAGGAAGAGTATGCTACTTTGCAAACAAATGACCAGGCAATGCAGGTAGAACTGGAAGCCAAACGTGCTGAAATTGCTGAATTAATTGTACAAGCTGATAAACATAAAGATGATGCATATATTATCTCCAAACTCCGCAAAGAAACGGCTTCTTTGCGTAAGATAATGAAACACTACATAGTTGAAATCGACTCTTTAAATACGTTGAACCAGGTGATCACCGCTCAAAAAAACAAGGTAACCGCGGATCTGAATACTGAAAAAGGAATCACCACCAAGCTTTCTAAAGATAAAGATGCTTTACAAAGCACTGTGAATTTAGGTTCTGTTTTGAAAGCAACCCGTCCTGTTGCAAAAGGTGTTAAATTTAAATCAGGAGGAAAAAAAGAAGTAGAGGCTGAAAGAGCTTCACGTGTTGAAAAAATCAAAGTTTCTTTTGTATTAGGTGAGAACAGAATCGCTAAAAGCGGTGAAAAAAGTGTTTATGTTCGTATTGTATCGCCTGATGGGAAAGAGATCACCAAAACATCTGATATGTTTAGTTTCAATGGTTCTAAAGGGTACTATGCAGGAAAAGAAGATGTAGATTACAGGAACGAAGAGCTTGCTGTGGATGTTTTTTGTGAAAGTCCTACTCCTTTTATTCCGGGTAAATACCTGATCACAATAGGATGTGAAAATGTAATTATTGGTGAAACAAGTGTTACTTTAAAATAATAATAGTTGGATTAATAGAATAAACATCTATAGTTTAAATGTTCATTTGGGCGTTCCCTTTCTGAAAAAGAAAGGGGCGGGCTTTACACTTCAATCTTCCTTCCGCTAATTAGCGGAAGGAAGGATTTACGTTACAATCCCTAACGCAACATCGTCCCTCTTATAGTCTAATCTTAACAATTGAAATCACTTTTAAAAAGTGTCTGTATTAAAAAAGCCGCCTTGCAAAAATTGCAATGCGGCTTTTTAATATAATCAATAATGTGCCCATAAATCAATGTTCCGGCAATAACAAACCCTTAATTATTCCTAAACAACCAGCCTTCAGGATCCATCTTAATTTGTCCTTTCCATATTTCAAAATGCAGAACTGTTTTGGAGTCTTCATCATCAAATACAATAGAACCGATATTATCTTTTGTTTTTACCTTATCACCAACTTTTACATACACCTCTTTCAAATTAGCATATATGGTCAAGAACTCACCATGCCGGATCAAAATAAACTGGCCTGCACCGGGCATATTTACAACGGCCTTTACATCTCCGTCAAATACAGCACGGGCTAAAGATCCGGTACTTGTGGTAATATCGATACCATTATTATTGATATCAATGTTTTTCATTAGCGGGTGAGGATGAACTCCAAAACGTTCACTAACAATCCCTTTTACTACCGGCCACGGAAGTTTGCTCTTATTGCTTAAAAACGAATTGGAAAGCTGTTGCGATTCAGGTGTTAAAACTAATTTTTCTGGTTTCGGTTTATTTTCTGTTTCAGCTTCTTTTTGCAATTTTTCAAGTTCCTTTTGAATCACGCGTTGGATAGCTTGTTGTAATTTTTCAGCATCTTTCTTCTTTTTCGCCAGATCTTTTTTGAGCTTTCCTTCCTGCTCCTGTAGCTGCGAGAACACCTGCTCTTTTTCTGTTTTCTCCGTAGAAAGATTTTGTTTTTCTATTTGTTCACTCGTTAACAAAACGCGCTGATTAGATTTTTTAGCTTCCAGATCCAGGACTGTATCGTCCAGATTTTTTTTCGTTTTTGCGATCAACTCAACCTGCTTTCGTCTATAGTCGCTGTATTGCTGAAGATATTTTAAACGCATAAATGCTTGTTCAAAATCTTTGGCAGCAAAAACAAACATTAACCGACTGTATGCATCCTGATTTTTATACGCATAATAGATCATTTTTGCATATTCAGCTTTTAGCCTGGCCAAATCATTTTGTAGCCCTTTAATAGACTCGTTATTTTGGTTTATCTGACGATTGATCACCCTGATCTCACCATTAATAGTAGAGATCAACTCTTCCCGCACCGTTATTTTTTTGTTTAACGTTACTAATTGATTTAACGATAGTTTTTTATTTTTTTTAGTTTGAGAAAGTAATTGGTTGGTATATTCTATTTCATTTTGCAATTGTTTTTTTTTATTCTCGAGATCTTTTTTGGTTTGTTTTTGAGCCGAGCAAGGCACAGCACAAAGCAGCGCCATGCACCAAAGCAACATAAGCAAAAGCCATTTATTGTTTTTCTTTGTACGCACTTTGCTCATAGTTATCCGGAATTTTGAAAGGGAAACTTTGTTCTTCGTCTATTCGTGGTTTAATATAATGGATATCAATAGTAACATTTTTTTGAGCCTTGATGTAATAATTCATTTGTAATGGAAACAATTGAGTGGAATCAATAGCTGTGTATTCAGAAAAACGGGCATCGAAACTGCGTTCGGGACTAAATTCGTAAAATAATATACGGGCGATCTTAAATGTTTCAGGTATCATATAAATACTTTGTGCAGGCTCTTTCAGCTCTTTCCCTTTTTCCATCACCTTGCGAAGTTTATATTTTCTGATGGTTCCAAGCGTGTATTGACAATTATCAACTCCGGGTTTTATTTTTTCATCTTCATTATAAAAAGCAACGCTATTACCTACCAATAAAGATTGTACCATTTCAAAATCCAGCGGGGTATTTAATAATTTACTTAAAAAAGTAAAATCGCCTTTAAAATATTTACTTTCCATCCGGTTAAAGAATTTCACAGAGTCCTTGGTGATCAATACTCGGGCTCCTTCAATACCGAGTTTTGAAATTGACATCCAGATAACACTATCCTTTTTCATTCGTAAAGAAATAGTAAATGAACTGAAAGAACTATCTATTACGGTTTCTACACTTAACTTCGCATTGAGTCTGTCAAAACAAAATTCGTTCGATTTCAAATTTGCCGTAAGTGTTTTTGCATTTTTATAATCCAAAATGCATTTGCTTTTGCTGGCAGTTAATTTTTGTTGCTGTTTACAAGAACCGAAAACAAAAAGAGTCAAAAAACAAACAATGGAAAGTTGTTTCAAAGAGTTAAAAATAAAAGGGGGAAACATTCGATTATTCATATAACTTTTTGTCAGTAATTTTTTTATCAATAAAATCAGTGGTGTTACCGGTTTTTTGGGCATCCATCCAATATTTCAAGGCATTTTCGGTTTCGCCAAGCTTATAAAGCACATCTCCATAATGTTCGAGCAATATCCCATTGTTTTTGCCCCCGTTATCAATTGCTTTACCTATCCATACTTTGGCATCGTCATATTTTTTCATCTGATATAAGATCCATCCGTATGTATCCTGATAAGAGCTGTTATTCGGTTCTATTTCATTGCTTTTTTTAGACATAGCCTCCGCCTTTTCCAGATCTTTATTACGTAATGATAAATAGTAAGAATAGTTATTTAAAACATAAACATTGTTTGGATCAAGTTCCAATGCTTTGCTATACGCAGAATCGGAGGCAGAATAATTTTTCAATTGATTTTGAGCATCCCCGATATTTGCATAGAACTGAACAACAATCGGATCGTCATAAACAAACTCTTTGCCTTCATTAAGAACTGCTACAGCCTCTTTATAGTTTTTAAGTTGAATATTGGAAGCTCCATTAAAAAAATAGGGTAATGCCTGATTCGGAAATAACTCCATTGCTTCTTTACTTTCTCTTTGCATGGAAACAAAATCGTTTAGCTCTGATTCAATGAGTAACAATTGGCTCCAAAGTAAATATTTCTCTTTATCAATTGCAATTGCCTTTCTGTACTGCGTTCTGGCCTCCAATAATTTTTTATCACGATATAAAAAATCCCCGTACATAGAAAATGCCTTTGCATCATCAGGATGCACCTCAACAATTATTTTACACAACTCATCTGCATCTGCCTTTAGTTCGGTATACGTTTCAGTAATGGAATAATAAGACAAGAGGATCTTTATCTTGGTATCAATATTCAACTCTTTGCTTTTAAACGCGATCTTTATTTCATCGAATGCTTTTTCGTTTTGTTTTTGATTTCGATAATATTCAGCTAATGATAAATGAACGTAGGCATTTTCAGGGTCTGCCTTAAGCAGATCGTTATAGGCTGCCAAAGCCTTTTCGCTTTGTCCTTTTTCCTGATAAAATTCTCCCAAAATGCCGTAATATTTACCTTCTTTGGGGAAAGCTTTTATTAGCTTCTGGATCTCTTCAAGCGCCTTTTCAAAATTATTGGTAGCCTTGTAAATTTTAAATTTTTGCATTGAGGCATCTTCTGTAACACCGGTAAGATCTTCTATTTTATCATACGTTTTTATTGCCTCTGCTGTTTTGTTTGCATACAGGTAAGCGTTAGCGAGTCCATAATAAAAATCAATATGCTCAGGGTACTTTTTTAATAGTTTTTGATAAACAGATACAACTTCAGCAGTTTGTTTGCTTTCTTTTAAACAGTCGATATAAAGTAATTGATACCAAATATTGTCAGGGTCGATCAATGCCGCCTTTTTACTGTAAAACAATGCTTGCTTTTTATTGTTTTTAAAGGCATAAATATTTGCCAACTCATACATGGTGGCAGCGCTGTTAGGGTCAATACGCAAAGCTTGTAAAAGCGATACTTCAGCCAGATCATAATTACCCAGGATTTTTTCTCTGTTGGAATTAAAAAAAAGATATTCAAACTCAACTCTTTCTTTACCCGACAATTTTTTATCGCCAGAAGAGCTCTTCGATTTTGAAGTTTCACTTTGTTTTGATGAAGCTGTTGTTCCCTTTTTTGTTTTGCATGATGAAATAAAGAAAGAAAATAAAAGTAAAAACAAAACAAAGGCCCTCCCATTCATCCGGTTTCTGAATGGCAGTGGGTACAAGGAAAGTGTTTTTATGCTATCGTTATTTTTTATCTTTTTCAATTTTCTTTTGTGCTCTTTTTTTTTGCAACCTCTTTTTCACGAAGGTGTTAAAAGGTGAGTGAGTGGAAGCGCCTATCTGATTATGCAATAATCACCAATACTTAGATTGGCTGATTTGCCTGTATATTCAGCAAAATTACCAACCATAGCATTGCTTAATACGGCATCTTTAATTTTGCTGTTGGTTTGAATAATACTATTTTGAACAGTAGAATTTTCAATCACACAGCCCTCTCCAATAGATGCATGTGGGCCAACAGTGGAATTTATCAAAGTCACATTTTCGCCAATAAAACAAGGCTCAATAATTGAAGAGTTAGTATTAAAAAAGTGGGATCTACGAACCGTATCTTTATTAAACTCTAAAATTCGCTGATTGGTATAAACAGTGGCATCTTTATTTCCACAATCCAGCCATTCAGTTACTTTACCAGGGGTAAATTTTGTTCCCTTTGCTTTCATATTTTCAAGAGCATTGGTGAGTTGAAACTCCCCTTTCTCTTTAATATCATTATCAAGCAAATATTGCAATTCACTTCTTAAGTACTCCCCATCTTTAAAGTAATAAATACCAATAATAGCAAGATCTGAAACAAATTCCTGTGGTTTTTCAATAAAGTCTGTAATTACATTATCGGAATTTAATTTAACTACCCCAAAAGGTTTTGGATCTTCTACTTTTTGCACCCAGATAATACCTTCCTGAGAGGAATCCATTTTAAAATCCGCTTTAAACAATGTATCTGCAAAGGCAACCAATACTTTCCCGGTCAAACACTCTTTTGCACACATAATGGCATGTGCAGTTCCAAGAGGT
The DNA here is from genome assembly GCA_040388455.1 of Bacteroidota bacterium. Lineage (GTDB taxonomy): Bacteria > Bacteroidota > Bacteroidia > 2-12-FULL-35-15 > 2-12-FULL-35-15 > 2-12-FULL-35-15. The sequence goes on along the minus strand of JAZKBX010000206.1, from coordinate 46,857 downwards.
TCGTCCTGGTAAAAAATACGTCCTTTTGCACCAAGACTTTCAGCAATAGCAACCAAATTCTTTTCTGCTTCTTTGCCGAAACGTCCAACAACAAAAGCTATTTCATCAACAGGTTCATCGCATACCTTAATGATATCTTCCACAATACGCTGCACCATAGGCTTTCCGGCAATAGGAATCAAAGGTTTTGGGGTAGTAAGTGTGTGGGGGCGCATACGTTTACCCATGCCCGCCATTGGAATAATTATTTTCATAGATTTAAGCCTCACCCCTTCATCCCTTCCCCAAAAGGAAGGGAGTATTGGTGAGAAAAATTAATTTTATAGTTAGATCCTGTGTTTATACATTTAGTTCATATTCCGCTCTCCTCTCCTTTGGGGAGACAGAAAGGGGCTTTTATTTTGTTCCGGTACTTCCAAATCCACCGGCTCCACGATCTGTTTCGATCAATTGTTCTACCTGGATCCACTCTGCTTGTTCGTGTTTGGCAATAACCATTTGTGCCACTCTTTCACCATCATTAATTACAAAATCCTGGTTAGAAAGGTTTACTAAGATCACTTTTATTTCGCCCCTGTAATCGGCATCAATAGTACCGGGAGAGTTGAGCACAGTAAGTCCATTTTTAAACGCCAAACCACTTCTCGGACGAATTTGTGCTTCGTATCCAATAGGAATCTCCAAAAACAAACCTGTTGCAACCAATGTTCGTTCCAAAGATTTTAAAACGATCGGCTCTTCCAGATTAGCGCGTAAATCCATCCCGGCAGAGGCATTGGTAGCATAGCCTGGTAATTCGTGCTTTGATTTATTTATGATCCTTATTTTCATTGTAATAGCTTTTGCATTGTGTTTAAAACAAACCAATTGAAAAAATCAATTTGCTTTTGTTACTAAATTTTTCGCCTCCATCTTCCAAACAACAGCAACAAAAACAAGTAGCATTAAATTATTAAAGAATAAATTAATAATGGCTGATTCTGTTCTGGCAAAAACACTAATAAAATACAAAGTTACGGATAATCCAAGGTACCCCAAAATGCGTTTTAAATCATAATTAACAGGGTAATGTTTATTACCTAAAAAATAGGAGGCCACCATCATAGAAGCGTAACAAATTAGTGTTGCCCAGGCCGACCCCATATAGCCTATTCGGGGAATCCAATAAATATTGAGTGAAATAGTGATGAGCGCCCCAAAAATAGTAAGCATGGCTCCATATCCTGTTTGTCCGGTAAGCTTATACCAGATCGATTGATTGATAAAAATGCCCAAAAACAAGTTGGCAAGCAATAAAATTGGTACCACATCCAGACCTTCTCTAAATTTTTCACCTACAAAATATTGTATCCATTGCATATTCATCATCGTCCCAAGAAAAATGATGGAACAAATGATCACAAAATATTTCATGATATCAGCATAGGTCTTTTTTGCATCTTTTTCTTTGGAATGGCTGAAAAAGAATGGTTCTGCCGCAAAGCGGAAGGCCTGAATAAATATGGTCATTAAAATGGCAATTTTATAACATGCTCCATAAATTCCGTTTTGGCTTTTCGCAATTTCTTCCGGAAGCAGAAGTGGGATCAAAACCCGATCCAGTGTTTCATTTGTCATCCCCGCTAAACCAGCAACAAGCAAAGGAAGGCTGTATTTCATCATTTTCTTCCAAAGTACAGTATCCACGTTCCATTTTACAGAAAAAATCTCCGGACTTAGCAAAAGCATTGTAATTATGCTTGCCACAAGATTTGAAATAAATATATAACCAATGCCAATAGCCGGGTTATAAACCGTATCAACAAAAGGTTTGAATATGGACTGTGGAGCATCATAAACACCTTTGCAAAACCAAAGAAAAAACAAATTCAATCCAATATTAATAGCAATGTTAAGTGATCTGATAATTGCAAATCGCTTGGCTTTGTTCTGTTCCCGCAGTTTTGCAAAAGGAATAGCCGAAAAAGCATCGCACCCTAAAATAAGTGCAAACCAAATTATATATTCGGGATGACCAGAAAAATTAAGTGTTTCGGAAATAGTATTTGCAAAAAAGCTTGTAAGAATAACAAAAGTGAAAGAGGAAACAAAAAGTGAAATAAGGGCTGTTGAATACACCTTTTCCTTTTCGATCTCTGTTTGTGAAAACCGAAACAAAGAGGTTTCCATACCGTAAGTTAAAAACACCAACAGAAAAGAAACATAAGCGTAAGCTGATGTTACATCCCCAAACTCAGCAGGAGAAAATAAATATGTGTAAAGAGGAGTAAGAAAATAATTCAACAAACGTCCGATAATGGTTGGCAGTCCATAAATGGCAGTTTGTGAAGCAAGTTTTTTTAGTGGAGTCAATTTAAGTTTGAAAGTTAAAAGTTAAAAAGTTAAAAGTTAAAGAGCTCAATTTATGTTTTTTCAAACTTTAAACTTTCCAACTTTAAACTAAATTATTTACCAATAAAATGAGCTTTTCTTTTTTCCACAAATGCACTGGTACCTTCTTTAAAATCTTCGGTGGCCAAACATTTCCCAAACTCTTCAACTTCTGTATTAAACCCATCAATATTGTTTTCGAAATACGCATTAACACTGTTGATAACGGAGGTTATAGCCTTTGGTGATTTACTTTTTATTTTCTCCAATAATTCCAAACATTTTGAAATTAACTGATCTTGGGGAACAACATAATTTACTAAACCTAAAGATAAAGCCTGCTCTGCATTTATTGAATCGCCTGTCAGGTGCAATTCCAATGCTTTTGTTTTACCAATATATTGAATTAGCCTTTGTGTTCCTCCATAACCGGCAATCAACCCCAGATTTACTTCGGGTTGGCCAAACTTGGCGTTTTCGCTGGCAACACGTATGTGACAAGCCATTGAAAGTTCACAGCCTGCTCCCAAAGCAAAACCGTTAACAGCGGCTATAACAGGTTTAGAACAGGATTCAATTGATTTAAAAACGATTTGTCCGCTGCGGGAAAGAACTCTACCCTGTTCTATTGAAAGCCCTAAAAGTTCAGAAATGTCAGCTCCGGCAACAAAAGATTTTGGTCCGGAACCAGTTATTATTAAAGCCTTAACAGCGTCATTTGATTCCGCGTTTTTTATCGCAGCACCAATTTCCTCAACAGTTTTTTTGTTAAGCGCGTTTAATTTATCAGGACGATTAATGGTGATTGTAAGAATACCATTTTCTATTGTTGTTAAAAGATTTTCGAAAGCCATAAAAAAGTATTAATTAAAAATGATAATAAAAAAACGAAATTACGAATTATTGGTTTTGGTTCAGCAAATTAAGAATGAAGCTTTATCAACTTATCCACAACTATTACATTCTGATTCCCATTAGCAAAACATCGTCAGTTTGCACAATATTTCCTTTCCAGCTATTGAACGCTGCATCAATGATTCTTTTTTGTTCATCCAAATCATACGATTGAACATTTTGTAGTAACTGCAAAAAATTGCTGGACAAAAACTTAGTATTTTTTTCTCCCCCAAACTGATCCATAAAACCATCAGTAAATAAATAAATTGTAGCCCCCTTCTCAACCTTCATTTTTTGACTGGAAAAATTTATATCCGTTTTGCCAAACATACCGCCAATTGAAAAAACATCGCCTTTTAAAGTTTTTTGCAGGGTTGGATTAAAAAGATAGGCGATATGGTTAGCACCAGCATATTCAATTTCATTATTTGTTTTGTCGATTGCAAGTATTGATATGTCCATTCCGTCATCTTGTTCTACAGACTCACCTGTTGCCTGATGCAAAAGACTTACGACCCCTTTGTTGAGATGATCAAGTATCTGATTGGGTTCAGAAATGTTTTTGACATTTACAATTTCATTTAATAAGGTATTTCCAATCATACTCATAAATGCACCCGGTACGCCATGTCCGGTGCAATCTGCAATTGCTATTACTAATTTACTGCCATTTGAAGTAAACCAATAAAAATCGCCACTGACAATATCTTTGGGACGGTAAAAAATAAATGAATCAGGAAGGTGAGACCTTATTAATTCCTCAGAAGGTAAGATGGCATGCTGTATGCGTTTTGCATAGTTTATACTATCAGTGATCTTCAGGTTTTTTTCAAGTACAATCTCTTTTTGCTCTTCTACTATTTTATTTTTTTCTTCTAATTCTTTTGTTCGTAATTCAACTTTATTTTCAAGAATTACTTTTTCCATTTGAAGATTTCGTTCTCTCCAACGGATAAACAAACCAATAAAAAGTAATCCGGATGATAAATAAGTCACATACATCCACCAGGTGCGATACCACGGAGGTGTAACTTTAAATGTATATGATATATAATCGCTCCAAATACCTTCCGGGCTTTGCGCTTTGAGCTTAAATGTATAATCGCCCTCTTGTATATTACCAAATGTAGCACTGGTTTTATTGGTGATTTTACTCCATTCTTGATCATAACCTTCAAGGATATATTGGTAATTAACCATGAAGGGGCGAGCTGTTTCAATTGCCAAAAAATCAAATGTTATATTGTTATCCTTAAAAGGAAGAACGAGATTTTGCGGTAATGGATAAAAAGGAGTAATACTATCAAACCTCACATCAATAAAGCTTTCACGCATATCATCACGCTGGGATTCATTTAAGGGGCGGCCAAAAACCATGACTTCTTCATTCAAGAGTTTTAAAGAGTCGGCTTCTGTTTCTCCGTATTTAAGGTTATACCACGAAATTTCTTCGCCACGTATTTTCACCGTTTGTATAAATACAGCAGGCGGTTTAATGCTTCTGGAAACGGCTTTATAATCAAATCGTACAAGTTTATCACTTGTACCTGCCCATATTATTCCTTTTTTATCCATTAGTAAAGCGCTTGTATTTAAATCCTTTATTGGATAACCTGCACTATAGTTAAAGTTTTCAAATATTACATCAGCAGCTCCATGGGATAAAGAGTTTAGCTTTAGTCCGGACAAGCCCAGGTTAGTACCAAACCAAATGATGTTGTTTAATGTATCCTCTTTGATAGCATACACTACGTCATTAGCGAGCCCTTGTGCAGAAGTATAAGTAGTAAAAAGGGCAGAACCAATACTGTCGTTAACAGAAGGATCGTATTTGCAGACTCCCCCTCCAGCTGAACCAAACCAAAGAGTTCCAGATTTATCTTCAAGTATGCTTAAAACAGTATTCTGTGGAAGGCCTTGTTCTTTGGAATAATTTGTAAAAAATGTTCCGTCAAACTTGCTAACTCCATTTCCATTGGTTCCCAACCAAAGGTTCCCCTTTTTATCTTCAACAATGCACTTAATAGTATTTCCAGCAAGACCCTGAGCAGTTGAATATGTTGTAAATGTTTTCACAAATTTCCCATTAACTTTTTTTAGATCTTTCAGATTTGTTAAATGATTGATCCCTTCACGTTCGATAGCATCAATGCGATTGCCATCGTATTTACAAACTCCGGCACCATAAGTACCAAACCAAAGATTCCCTATTTTATCTTCAACTACACTCAAAACGGTATTGTGAGGAAAACCTTGCGCCATATTATAGTTAGTGAAAAACTTGCCATCATATTTGGTTACTCCTAAAGAACTACCAAGCCAAATGTTTCCCATTTTATCTTCGAAAGCGAATCGTAAGCTATTCATGATTCCACGAATATCGTAATTTGTAAAAAAGTGCCCATCATATCTACTTATTCCAGAATTTGTAGCAAACCAAAGATTTTCTTTTTTATCTTCAGCAATACTCCAGACCTGACTAAACGGTAAGCCTTGGTCCACGGTATAACTTATAACGGATGTGCCATCGTATTTGCTTAGCCCTTTTCCAGAACTACCAACCCATATGCTCCCTTTATCGTCTTCTATGATGCTATTAACAGTGTTTTGTGATAAGCCCTGCTCTGTTGTGAAATTTGTAAAAAAATCAGAACTTGCTGTGTGGGTTATAGAGGGGTTATATTTGCTCATTCCATTTCCTGTTCCAAACCAAAGATTGCCTTTGCTATCTTCAGCGATACAACGAATATTATTAAATATAAGACCATGAGTAATATCAAAATTAGTAAATGTGTAATCCACAATTCCATCTTTTATGGTCTGAGAATATTTACTAAGCCCGTCATTTGTTCCAAACCAAATATTACCCTCTTTATCTTCTGCGCTGCTAAGAACAAAATTGTTACTCAACCCTTGATCAATAGTATAATTTGTAAAGTATTTAGTATCGTTTCTCCAGTCTACTAATGGATTGCATTTACTAATCCCTTTATCTGTTCCAAACCAAATATTGCCATTTTTATCAATAGTACTAGTAGTAATATTATTACTTACCAAGCCTTGAGCTATTGTAAAATTTGTAAAGGATTTAACAGTAGCATTTTTACTAATATTGGGATCGTATTTACTAATTCCATTGTCGGTAGAAAACCAAATATTACCTTTTCTGTCTTCGGTGATACTCGAAATTCTGTTGTATGCAAGCCCATCCTCTGTTGTAAAAGTGGTAATTTTTTTTCCATCATATTTACTAATACCACCACCTATAGTACCAAACCACATATTTCCACTGCGATCTTCGCTGATACACTTAACCATATTATTTGCCAACCCCTGACTAGCGGTAAAATTGGTAAATGATTTACCATCATATTTACTTACACCACCACCGGCTGTTCCAAACCAGAGATTGCCATTTTTATCCTTATAACTGCAGTTAATAGAACTTAATGCCAACCCCTGCTCTGTATTGAAGTTTTGCATAAAACTAAAACCTCCAAATTCACCTCCATGAATTGGAATTACAGATGAGTAAATCGATTTTACCTGAGGTCCATTTATGGTTTGAAGGGTACACTCCCCTTTTGAATTTACAGGCAAGTGGATAATGTTCGGTTTCTCGCAGGTATCAATGATTGTAATAATTGGTGAAGAGGAGCGAATTTTAATAGGTGCAGGAGCATTGTTATTGTTTATTTTTTCATGCCTTTTTTGTTCTTTTACACATGAGAACAAAGTGAAGGCAAAAAACAGGCATAAGCTACAATGCAGAAGGTGCGTTTTTATATGTGATCTGATATTCATTTGTTGCGTATAATTAAACTCGCATTCCGATAATAAGTATATCATCCACCTGCTCTAAATCACCCTTCCAGTTTTCAATGGTACTTGAAAGCATTTGTTTTTGCTCCTCCACAGGTAGCTGGTGAATTGAGACCAATAAATTTTCAAGTTGTTTGTATTTGAATTTTTTCCCTTTAGGTCCACCAAACTGGTCGGCATAACCATCGGTATAAAAATAAAGCAGATCACCTTTTTTGGTATCAATGGTATGAAGTGTGAACGAATTATCTTTTTCTCCTTTACCTATTGGCATTTTATCAGAGGGTAAATCAATAACAGCATTATCTCTAACAATTACAGGGGCATTATTGGCGGCAGCATAGGTGATTTTTCCATTTTCAAAACAAAGTAAAATACCATCCATCCCATCCTGTGCTCCATCCTGTGAAATACTTTCTATTAAACGCTGGCGGACATAATTTAAAATTTCATTGGGCTGTTTTATGTTCTTTTCTGTAATTGCCTCGTTCAAAAATGAAGTATTTAACAAACTCATAAATGCTCCCGGAACACCATGTCCGGTCGAATCGCAAATAGCTAAATAAAAACGGGACGAAGGACGATCTGTGTCAAGGGACGAAGGACCAGTATTTGACGAGTGAGGTTCCCCTGCCCCTTGTCCCTTGTCTCCTGCCCCTTTATTTAAAGTTGCCCAATAAAAATCTCCACTTACAATATCTTTTGGCTGAAATAAAACGAAATATTCTTTTAAGTTTTGTTGTAACAATGCATCATTAGCAAGCAACGTATATTGAATACGTTTTGCATAATTGATCGAATCAACAATTTCTTTTTGCTTTTCTTCTATCAGTTCTTTTTGTTCTACTATTTCTGCGGTTCTTTCAATTACGGTATGTTCCAGTATTTCTTTTTCCTTTCTTAATGATGCTGTACGCCATCTAAAAAATAAAGCAATCATTGATAGCCCTAAAAATGCATAGCTCACATACATCCACCAGGTACGGTACCAGGGCGGCAAAACTTCAAACATATACATTATGGGCTCGCTCCAGGCTCCATCAGGGCTTTTTGCTCTTAATTTGAAGGTATATGAACCTTCATGTATATTACCAAATGTGGCAGTTGTTTTATCCGTAATAAGGCTCCATTCTTTATCATAACCTTCAAGCATGTATTGATAAGTTACCATGAATGGACGGGCAGTTTCTATGGCTACAAAATCAAACGTTATGTTGTTGTGTTCAAAAGGAAGCACAAGATTTACCGGTAGCGGATAAAAACGTATTATGCTGTCAAATTGTATCGCATTGAATTTCCTCCGCATTTCAGTATGTTGAATTTCAGTAAAATGATGGCCATAAGTAATAATTTCTTCATTAAGGATACTTAAAGAATCGGTTCTATTCATTTCCTTTTTATTTGATTTTTTGGCTTTCAGGCTATTCCAAACAATATCACCACCATGGATTTTCACAGCTTGGATAAATACAGGAGGAAGTTCAACATTTTTATGAATACTGCTGTAATCAAACCTGACAAGTTTATCACTTGTTCCTGCCCACAATATCCCTTTTTTATCTAAAAATACTGCCCCTGTATTTACATCTTTTATAAGGTATCCTGTATTATTGTTAAAGTTTTCAAATATAGCGCCTTCTTGTCCTGAAGATATAGAGTTTAGTTGTAAAGCGGATAATCCTAAATTTGTTCCAAACCAAATTTTATTATTGAGTGTATCCTCAGCAATTGCATACACCACATCATTTGCCAGGCCCTGGACGGAGGTATAAGTTGTAAAAAGACCCCTTCCTTCTGTTATTGAGTGTTCAGGGTTCAGACGGCAGACTCCGCCACCTGCTGTTCCAAACCAAAGAATCCCTTTTTTATCTTCCAAGATGCTATAAATGGTATTACTTGAAAGCCCTTGTTCCCTGGAATAATTAGTAAATGATTTAATTGATTTCCCATCGAATTTTTTAATGCCTTGTTCTTCCTCCTGAGAAAAAGGTTCACCTTTTTCAATTGCTTCAACCCTGTTACCATCAAATTTACTAATGCCACCATTATAAGTTCCAAACCACAGGTTTCCTGTTTTATCTTCAAGGATGCACTTAACAGTGTTATCTGCCAGGCCTTGTGCGGTAGTATACGTTGTAAATGACTTAACAAACTTCCCCTTGATTTTTTTTAGTCCTTGTTGATTTTTTAAGGGTATGCTTTCCCCACTTTCGATGGCATCCACAAGGTTACCATCGAATTTACTAACACCTCCTCCATAAGTGCCGAACCAAAGGTTTCCTATTTTATCTTCAATGATACACAAAACAGTCTTGTTCAATAGCCCTTGTTCCATGGAATAATTGGTTAAAGATTTTCCATCATACCTGGTTACACCATACCCGTTCCCGAACCAGATATTGCCTCTTTTATCTTCCATAACACACCTTACATTACTCATGATATAATCAAGCGTAAAATTTGTAAAATTACCTGTACATCCACTGAATCCTGTATTGGAAGATTTTTGAGTCTCATATTTACTTATCCCACCGCTTGTTGCAAACCATAAATTTCCGCTTTTATCCTCTATGATGTTCCAGACTTTTTTATGTACAAGGCCTTGAGCGCTGGTGAAACTCGTAAAAGATTTACCATCGTATTTGCTTAGGCCTCCTCCTTCAGAATTGGCAATCCAAAGGCTTCCTGATTTATCCTCTGTGATACTGGAAACGAGTTTATTTGGCAGGCCATTAACAACAGTATAATTCACGAACTGATTAACTGTTTCTCCATCATTTAAGTTGGGCCTGTATTTACTCAAGCCTTCCCTTGTACCAAACCAAAGATTACCTGATCTATCTTCAATGATACTCGCAATATTATTATTCAGCAATCCTTCGGTGGTGGTATAATTAGTGAAAAATTTCTCTCCCGGCCCTTCTTTATTATTTGGATTGCATTTACTTACTCCACCACCAAGAGTTCCAAACCATAAATTACCCATTTTATCTTTGCAGATACTCTTCACAAAATTATTACATAGTCCTTGGGCAATGGTATAGTTGGTAAAGCATTTATCAGCTATTTCCTCATTTATAATCGGGTTAAATTTACTTATGCCTTTATCAGTCCCGAACCATAGATTTCCATTATCATCTTCAATACTGCTTAAAACCGTATTGCTTAATAGTCCTTGTTCTGTTGTATAATTTGTGAAAGTTTTGCCAATCTTTTTATTTTTTTTATCCGATCCATATTTACTCACCCCGCCATTACTACCAAACCAAAGATTTCCCATTTTATCTTCAATAATTGTTAAAACAATATTATTAGCCAAGCCCTGGGAAGTAGTATAATTCGTAAAATATTTACCATCATATTTACTCAGTCCGGCATTAGTACCGAACCACATATCTCCCATTTTATCCTGGAGGATGCAATGCACAAGATTATTTGCCAGGCCCTGGCTGGTAGTAAAATTGGTAAAGGATCTTCCATCATATTTGCTAAGCCCACCACCAGAAGTGCCAAACCATAAATTACCGGTTTTATCTTTATAGCCATACGTAACAGAGCTTAATACCAGCTTCTGTTCAGTATTAAAATTTTGCATAAAATTATATCCTTCCGCTTCAGCTCCATATAATGGATAAATAACAGGCGCTGAAAGTGTAATTGTCTTCGGGCCATTGTTGGTAGGAATAGTATAATTGATACTTCCTTTTGTGGGAATTATCATAACCAAAGGTTTTGCACAAGTATCGAGTAGCGTTACGACAGGATTTGAAGCCGTAATTATAGCTGGAGAGGTAAATGAAATTTCTTTTTTCAGGGAACTTGATTTTGTTTTTTCCTTACAAGATGAATAACTGAAAAATAGCACTAAAAATAGAAGGTAAAGCCGATACATGTTTTTTTATTTGTAAATTAATTATGAGCGCTATTTAATTCACATTAATTATACCCTCATCCCAATAATCAGTATATCATCCACCTGCTCTAAATTACCTTTCCAACTATTAATTGTTGAGGTAAGTGCCTGGTTTTGTTCTTCCATTGTTTTTTGATGAATTGAAACCAATAACTCTTCCAGCTGTTTGTATTTGAATTTTTTTCCTTTCGGGCCTCCAAACTGATCGGCATAACCATCGGTATAAAAATAAAGCATATCGCCTTTTTGGGTATCAATGGTATGAAGTGTAAAGGAAGTACTTTTTTCACCTTTGCCTATTGGCATTTTATCAGCAGGTAAGTCTATAATTAAATTATTTCTTACAATTACAGGTGCATTATTGGCGGCAGCATACGTAAACCTCACCCTTCCGCCCCTCTCTCCCTCCTTTGTCGGGATAAACTCTGGAGAGGGAGATTCAATACAGAGTAAAATCCCGTCCATTCCATCCTGTGCTCCATCCTGTGAAACACTTTCAATTAAACGCTGACGCACATGATTTAAAATTTCATGAGGCTGTTGTATGTTTTTTTCTGTGATTGCTTCGTTCAAAAATGAAATATTCAGCAAGCTCATAAATGCACCCGGAACACCATGGCCTGTTGAATCACAAATGGCAAGGTAAAAAGCCCCCTCCAGCTCCCCTGAAGGGGGAGGATTTTCAATAGTGCTATCCATAGCCATGTGTGTTGGGACTCCTCCCCTTTGGGGAGGCCGGGAGGGGCTTGTTGCCCAGTAAAAATCTCCACTCACAATATCTTTTGGTTGAAACAAAACAAAATAGTCTTTTAAATTCTGTTTTAACATTTCATCATTTGCAAGTAGTGTATATTGAATACGTTTTGCATAATTAATTGAACCAACAATTTCTTTTTGCTTTTCCTCAATGAATTCATTTTTTTTCTCTACCAACTCTTTTTGTTCAACCACTTCCGCTGTTCTTTCTTTTACGGTCAGTTCCAGTATTTCTTTTTCTTTAATTAATGAGGCAGTACGCCATCTGAAAAACAAGCCGATAGAAGACAATACAATAAACAAATAGCCCGAGTACATCCACCAGGTACGATACCATGGAGGCAAAACTGTAAATGAGTACGTTACCGGTTCGCTCCAAATCCCATCCGGACTTTGAGCCTTCACTTTAAAGGTATAAGAGCCTTCATATATATTACCGAATGTGGCAAATGTTTTATCAGTGACAGGATTCCAGTCACTGTCATATCCTTCTAAAAAACACTGATAGCGAACAAGCTGTGGTCGCCCTGTTTCAATTGCTGCAAAATCAAAAGTGACATTGTTGTGTTTGAAAGGTAGTTCAAGATTTACAGGCAAAAAATAAAAACGAGTGATACTGTCAAATTTTATATCACCGAATTTTTTGCGCATAGCTAACCTTTGATCTGATGTTAAAAGGTGGCTAAAAGTTATTACCTCTTCGTTGAGAATAGCAAGAGAATCATTTTTATTATTGTCATCATTGGCTCTTTGTTTCAATAATTCGCCATATTTCAGATAGTACCAACTGATTTTCTCTCCTTGTATTTCCAAAGCCTGTATGACCAGCTTTGGTGCCTCGTCACTTTTATGAACTGCCTTGTAATCAAATCGCACTAATTTATCGCTGGTGCCTGCCCAAATTATGCCTTTGCTATCTATAAATAACGCACCGGTATTGATATCCTTTATAGGGTATCCTGTATTGTTATTAAAATTTTCAAATTGCACTTCATCCCCACCTAAGGTTAAATTGTTTAGTTTTAATCCTGACAAACCTAAGTTTGTACCCAACCAAATTATATTGTTACGTTTGTCTTCTATCATAGCATACACTACATTACTAGACAAACCGTGAGCTGTTGTATAATTAGTAAAGGATTCGGAGTTTTTCCTGAGAATTGCAGAAGGATCATATTTGCTCAGCCCCCCATCAGTACCAAACCAAAGATTTCCAGCACTATCTTCCATACTGCTTAAAACAGTATTGTTAGCTAATCCTTGGGCGGTAGTATAATTTGTAAACGTTTTTCCATCAAATTTACTAACACCATAACCATTTGTTCCAAACCAAATATTGCCACTTTTATCTTCAGTAATGCATTTCACAATATCACCTGCCAAACCTTGAGTTGTGGTGAAATTTGTAAATGATTTAACAAGTTTCCTATTTGTTTTATGAAGATCCGAGTGTATTTGCTGATTTTTTTTTTCTCCCTTTTCTAATGCCTCAACGCGGTTTCCATCGTATTTATACACGCCATTTCCATAAGTGCCGACCCAAAGGTTTCCAAGTTTATCCTCTTTAATGCTCAAAACTGTTTGCTGAGGCTTCCCTCCGGGCAAATTAAAATTAATAAAAGACTTTTCATCATATTTATTTAACCCTAAAACACTACCAAACCATAAATAACCATTTTTGTCATTAATGAAACTCCGAACATTTGCAGTTAAATATGGAATACAATAATTGGAAAAAGATTTTCCATCATATTTACTTATTCCCGCACTAGTACCAAAAAAAAGTTTTCCCGTTTTATCTTCGCAGATGCTCCAGACCTTATCATATACCAGCCCTTGGGCTCCAGAGAAACTTGTGAAGGACTTTCCTTCATATTTATTCAGTCCAAAACCTGATGTACCAAACCAAAGATTTCCTTTTTTATCTTCAGTAATGCAAAAAATAAGATTGGAAGCCAGTCCCTGCTCTGTTGAAAAATTAAATATAGAATTTGCAACCTGGTTATATTTGCTCAGTCCGGCTCCTGTTGCAAACCAAATATTTCCCTCTTTATCTTTTGCAATACAATGAATATAATTATTTGTCAAGCCCTGCTCATTTGTATAATTAGTAAATGGCTTTCCATTGGCGGTATCTTTTTCATCAGGATTATATTTGCTTATACCTCCTCTTGTTCCAAATAAAATATTTCCATAATTATCTTCAATTATGCATGATACATCATTATTTACCAAACCATCTGTTGTAGTGAGCCGTGTAAATAGTTTTGCCCCGGGCCCGGGCAAAGCAGAAGGGTTATATTTATTCACTCCAGCATTAGTTCCGAACCAGATATTTCCTGATCTATCTTCAAAACCGCTTGAAATGGAATTACTAACCAAGCCCTGTTCCTTAGTGAAATTAAGAAAGAACTTGCCATTCGTTCCGCTTTTTGCACTTGGATGGTATTTACTAACACCAAAGTCGGTGCAAAACCAAATATTCCCTGCTCTGTCTTCAATTATACTTTTTACAATATTGCCCGCAAGTCCGTGCTCTGTAGTATAGTTAGTAAAGGATTTGCCATCATATTTACTCACTCCACTGCCATTAGTGCCAAACCACATATTTCCAAACTTATCTTCAGCTATTGTTTTAACAAGGTTACCGGCTAAGCCCTGATCAGCGGTAAAATTGGTAAATGATTTCCCATCATAGCGGCTAACACCTCCTCCAGAAGTGCCAAACCACAAATTCCCCTTTTGATCCGCGTATCCACAGGAAACAATACTTAAAGCCAAACCATGTTCGGTATTAAAATTTTTCATAAAAGAATATCCGCCAGCTTCCCCGGAAATTAAAAGATGTACTTTTGGCTGGGCAATGGAAACTATTTGGAGACCATCATTAGTTGGGATAGTATATTCAGTTTTGCCTTTAAAAGGAATAACAATATTTAGAGGTGTTGGACAAGTATCAAGAAGAGTTATGAAGGGATTGGAGGCTTTTATTGTAACTGGCGGACTAAAAGAAACTTCTTTTAATTGCTTCTCTTGTTTTTGCTTTTTATCACAAGAGAAAAAAACGAAAGCTATTAATAAGAATAAGGTGTAAAATCGGCACATATTTTTTGGTCACCCCCGAGCGGAGTCGGGGGATCTTTTTATTGATTACAGCAATGAACCTATATTTGTTCTGAGGACTAACAGGATTTCTCCAATTGGTCCGTATGGCAAGCCACAAAAATTTATCAAAAATTACGGTGTTCTTTTACATAGTTGGTAACGTAATCAACAATTTCTTTAGTATCTGTTCCCGGAGGAAATAATTTACCTACACCTTGCTCATTCAGCTTTTCCATATCTTTAGTTGGAATAATCCCACCGCCTGTTAGCAATACATCATCCAACCCTTTTTCTTTCATCAAAGCGATTATTTTTGGGAAAACAGTATTATGGGCACCAGAAAGGATGCTAACACCAATGGCATCCACATCTTCCTGCAAAGCAGCATTTACAACCATTTCAGGAGTTTGACGAAGTCCGGTATAAATTACTTCCATACCTGCATCACGTAAAAAAGAGGCGATCACTTTTGCTCCACGGTCGTGACCGTCAAGTCCAACTTTTGCAATTAAAACTCTTATGGGTCGTTTCATACTAAATCAATGTGCTAATTTTTTGATGTGCTGATGTGCTGATTTTTTTAATGTGCTAATGACTAACAACAAAATTGTTCCGGTTCGGGTTACGAATATACAAAAACTAATGGTAAAAAAACAGCTTTTTGATTATTAACTCATGGCGGGGATGGCAACAAAAAACGTACTTCCTTCGGGAGGATTTGTTTCAAATCGTATTTTACCATTACTACTTTCAATAATACTTTTTACCATTGCCAAACCGAGTCCCATGCCTCCGGTTTTGGTTGTAAAGTTGGGTACAAAAATTTTATCAAATGCATCCTCATTTATGCCGATACCGTTGTCTTTTATACTGATAATGTAAAACTGATCTTCTTTTTTCAAACCAATTTGAATTTCGCCTTTCCTATTTTCCGGAATGGCTTGAATTGCATTTTTGATAAGATTATTGAATACGCGAAGGAGCTGTTCTTTATCGGCCAAAACAAATGCATTATCAGTTGTTTTGTTTTCGAAATCAATATGTATATTTTCAGAGTCCTGAAATAATGCAATGCTATTCAGTAAAATCTCCTGTACATTAATTTTTTCCAGATTTGCTTTCGGCATCTTCGCAAAATTTGAAAATTCTGTTGCTATTGATGAAAGGGTATCAATTTGCTCGATGATCGTTTGTGTAAGACGTTCCACTTTTTGATCCATATCCGGTGCATCGTCTTTCCAGATACGTTGTAAATGCTGGATACTTAATTTCATTGGTGTTAATGGGTTTTTGATCTCATGAGCAACTTGCTTTGCCATTTCGCGCCATGCACTTTCCCGCTCCGATTTTGCAAGCAATTCCGCACTTTTTGTAAGTTCCACTATCATTCTATTGTATTCGCTCACGAGGCTACCAATTTCATCCATCTCCTGCCATTCAATCAATTCGTTGGTTTTACCAAGCTTGATCTTAGATAATTTATCCTGAATTAATTTAAGAGGTTTTGTAACATAATTTGAAATAAGAATAGCCGATACAATGGATAATGCGAATAACAATACATAGATATTTATAAGGGCAACAAGAAATCCTGAAATTTCTTTTTCCAATTCATTTTGTTTTGCAAAATAAGGCAGATTAAGATACGACAGTAATTTACCATCTTTATTTTTAAATGGAATGTAGGCAGATAAATATTCTAATTTACCAATACGTTCATCGTGAATAAACTCCGTTCTTTCGAAAACAGCGATTTGCAAAAACGCTTCAGGATTCATCTTTTTAGAAGTTAAGCCTTCATCAAAAACCTTTGGACGAGAGGATGCATAAAGGTTCCCTTTGGTATCATATAAATTAATATCTGTAAAAAACACATTGGAAAATTTTTTTAATGTAAAGCTGATATATTCCGACATATCATCTGACAATTCTTTTTCTTCAATTAATTTTGATTCCATTTCCATTAATATAGAATGGATTTTTTCGCTGATGTTTTCACGATTTTTTGTTTCAAACTGTTGTTTGATATAATAAATTGTACCTCCGCCAAAGAGGGCCAAAGAAGTTAAAACAATAAACACCAGAAACAATTGAATTCGATATTTAAAACTAAAATTCTTAAAAGGGGAGCCCCCTGAAGCCTGATCAGCAAAGGAGATCAATAGCAACAGTAAACTAAAAAATGCAAATAAATAAGAGAAGGTCGTGATCTGATCTATGATACCTTCCTTCTGTTTACTTAATACAATTAAGGTATCCGGATCGGGACGATATAAAAGATGATTAAAATTTTCTTTGGTAATGATCGAGAAATCGCCAACATTGTTATTAAAATCGAGTACATTTAGGTTATAGGGGAATTTACCATATTGACTGATCAATTGATCGTACTTGTATTTAGCGTAAGAATAATTGCTTAACTCCTGAGATAATCCAACATTTCGATCCAGTAATAATTCAGGAAAACCAATTTCATCTGAAATAAATTTAGCATCAAGTTCAATATAAAGAGTGCCCAATTTATTTTTTGCAAGGTCAGTTCCAAAATCCTTGATCAGGATGGATTTCGACAAAGGGAATTTAGCCAGGTAACTGATTTTTCCGGATGCATTATTTAAGAATGAAAAATGTTCACATGATGTTGGAACACTTTGCTTTTCAATTAGCTCATCGAAATAAAGATTGTTGTCGAACAAGGCATTTTGTGACTTTATGATCGGCATACAAAAACTATCAAACAATGCGATCCTGACATCATACTTTTCCCAAAAACCGCTAAAATACACCTGCTTTAAACGTTTTTCAAACTTTTCAGTTTGCAATTCACCCCCATTGATGTATGAAATTAAAATTGAATCATTAATTAATTTTTTTTCTATATCATGGAAAAGAAATTCAGCAACAGGATCCTGTTCAGCTACCAGTTTTTCAGCATATATTTTTCGACTCTCTATCTCTTTTATACTTGTATGTTTTACAAAAATATGCATCGCATAAAGAGAAAAAATAAAAACCAAAAACACAATTCCTGAAAAAGAATAAGTGATTTGTTTTTGTTTAATCACGGCAATTACAATTATCAAAACAAATGGCCAGAAAACAATGATGAGATCAAGAATTCCTAACAAATGTAAAATTGTAGAATGCACCGCAGCAGAAATTATAAAAACCAGAACATATTGTTTTTTGTTCAGTTGAAACTGCTTTAAAACAGATACGATCTTATCGGCACACAAAAAATAAATGAATAAAAGCAAACCGATAATGACTAATGCTACGTAACTATATTGGTTAAGGCTAAATAAATTATTAATACTGAAAGGGATGTTGGAATTTTTAATTAATCCGGAAAAAAGAGAGGTGATGATCCAAGAGAACCAAAAAAAAGCAAGGAACATAAGCAATAAAAATACAAGCCTGTTGAAGTTTTTTAGCCTTGTTAAAATGCCCTCTATCCTGTATTCCTTCAGTATAAAATAAGTTAAAAAAAACAGAAGAACCGTATTTATCATCAAATCACCGAGAGAGGTAAGCCAGACCGAACTCGCATCAGCATATACTTTTGGACTGAACAATTCAAAATCATAAAAAATCTGAGGCATTGAAAATTTAATGGTAAAATACCTCAGCAGCAAAACACTGATCGCAAATAAAACCAATGCGGTATTATTTCCAATCCGGTCCTTTACAGACAAAAAAGCTTTTTTAAGAAACAGAATAACAAAAAAGAATCCAAATAAATTAAATACCAGCGCAAAATAAGAATGCAAGGCAATAGAATTGTTTGCAGAATTAAATTCTAATGAAAACAAATACTCCTGACTAAGATTTTTAACTTGATTGGTAGCATTAGGGAAATTAACGATCAGTTTAGTTTCGGCAGGAACTGCAAAATCTTTTTGAAATTCATTTACCAGATATTTGTTCTGATAAGGATATTCGTTCTTGATCAAAATTAAACCAACAATTGTTTTTGCCGTAGAAGAATTGGTATTCGGTTTCATTACTTCAAACCATCCGTTATGAAGCTTCACCATTTTTGTATCGAGGCAAACTTCTTTCATCCAGTTCTCAACGGCTATTGAGTTATCGCTCCAAAATTTTAATGTATCATTTTCATAAATTAAAAAAGCCAATCCCTCTTGCTCCAATAGTGTATTGTAGTAATCTGGTTTTTCAGCAAAAAGTTGAGGGTAACTTTGTGTTTCAGCATGTTTTGCTAAAACCGACATTTCATCATTTAAACGTGTTTCTTTTTTATGTAAAATTTGTTCGAAATCAGAAATTGTAGGAGAAGCTCCATCAACAAAAGGATGATAGAGAAAGTAAGCTGCAAGAAAAAGTACTGCAGCTAAAACTAAAAAGAAGAATTTATTTTTAAAAAAGTTTTTCAAACAAAAAAAATGTAAATAGTGATAAAATCAAAGGATGCATTAAGCAACGGACATAATTCTAATGCACAAATCGTACCATAGCTTCTATTCCTATCGCCAAACGGTAACAATTCCATTTCTGTATGCTTCCACTCCACTCAACCATTCACAACTCACAGTATATACATAAACTCCACCTTCCACCATTTTTCCCTTATATTTCCCATCCCAGCCAAGTTTTATATCATTGGTGCGAAAAATCAATTCGCCCCAGCGGTCATAAATTTGCAGATCAAATATTCTTATAGAAGTACCATAGGCATAGAATAGATCATTCAGCTTGTTATCGTTTGGAGAAAATGAATTGGGAATGTATAAAACTTCACTTCCCTGGGTCACAGAGATTTCAACAGTATCACCACTGGAACAACCGGATTCATTTGTACCTGTTACATAGTAAGTAGTTGTTATTACAGGTGTTGCCAATGGATCGGCACAATCAGCGCAACTTAAACCTGATGTAGGTGACCATAAATAAGTTAATCCACCGGTAGCAATTAACTGAGTGCTGATCCCTGGTTCAATGGTGTCATTTAAACCGCCATTAATAACCGGTAATGTATCAATTTCGGCAGAAACACTAATTGGCTGGCCTATGCATCCGCTTGCTGTTGGAATCACAGAATAATTAATTGTGATCGCACTTGTTCCTGTGTTTAATACATTGTCATTTATATTTCCTGTGCCACTGGTCCCATTGCTGCCCGACCATTGAAAAGTACTCCCTGTTACGCAGGACGAAACTGGTATATTAAAAGGACTTCCCGAACAAACACTCACAGGACCTGCTGTTGCAACAGGAACAGGTTTAATAGTAATGGATTTCGCACTAAGGCCGGTTACTGAATCTCCGCAAACATCAACAATAAAAGGTGCCGGAATACTTAATGTTGGTGTGGTTCCACAAGTTGTAGGACAACCCGGAATAGTTAATGCAATAGTATCTGACCCTGTGCTGGTGCAGCCATCTGGAGAACTGCCATATTGAGAGGAACCGGTAGCCCATGGATGTGTGATCGTGTAAGGAGGAACACCATAATTAGTACTTACTTTTAAAAAGATGGTGCAGCTGTCGGAACAAACTGTGGTTGGAAAAACAGACCATTGCGCCTGAGCTGTTTCAACTGTTTTACCTACAATAAATGCACTGAAAGGCCAGTTTCCTAAAGGACTGTAATAAATATAATCCTGGTTACAGCCGGGTCCGTAGCTATCTCTTGCCAAACCATGTGTCAGATAAAATGTTTGAACAGCACATGAGGGTGTGAAGCAACAGGCCAGGTTTGCTTTTAAATCAGTATTCGGAACTAAATAGCAGGTTCCGGATGAATCAGCGGTGGTGCCCTGACAGGAAAATGTTACTGCCCCACAAACAGTGGCAAGGGCCATGCGACCATGTGTCATAAGTGCAGCCGGACTAGATAAAGCATCGGCAAAATAACTGTCTTCTACAATAAATTGGTTGATAGTGATACCTCCTGGAATTGTTATCAACATGCTATCCAATGCGTAATTCGGCAACACACATGAGTTCATAAAAACAACCGGATAATTAGAAATGGGACCGGTAACCACAGGGTCAACAGTAATCGGGTAGCGTCTGATTGGGTCATTTATCCATTGTTCGGGAATTACTACTTCTAAAACGATCTTATCCTGTTGTTGCACTAAATTGTATTTTCCGAATACAATTATTTTGTCAGCATCATAAAAAACGGGGGCGCTGAATCTTGCTTTCTCAATGCCTTCCGGAGAGTAAACAACCAAAACCTCTCCCCTGAATCCCTTCTCTGCCTCACCCCCAGCCCCTCTCCAATTGGAGAGGGGAGAAAGGGGTGAGGTATAATACCCTTCCGGCAATTCAATTTCTTCAGAAATGATCAGGTCTTGATTATTGGTATTAATTGGCTCCCGGATGATATAATCTGTTTCAATAGAATTTTCATCAAAGATTATTTTTTTGTCAACGCCTGCAATTACATTATTGATAAACATCCCCTGTTCACCAACTGTGTAATCAGAATAATTTATTTCTTGCCCCTTGATCTTGCAATTCCGGTTAAAAATAATTTTGTTTTTTTCATCTGCTGATAGTGCAGTACTTCCGTCCTTATATAGATAAGTTGGATATTGTTGTTGCAGAGAAGCCCAGGAATATGAGGGGTTATTGTTGTTTCCCCTCTCCTGTGAAGAGGTTTGGGGAGAGCTGGAAAGTTTAATGTCTATGGGCTGAAATTTATTTTCTTTGTTAAGATAATTTAAATGTTGTGAACTGTATTGAATGACAACTTCTCCTTTATTGTTGTTAAATGCTCTCGAAGTAAATGTTCTCTTATCAATTTCTTCTTTATAATTTTGATTGTTTACCGGGAAATTAGAAGGGAAAAGATCAATAGAATCAACCCTGCTCATTGCGATAAGATCGGAAGGTGTTTTTGAAGAATAAAGTCCGGAAAGTTTTTTATTAACAGAAGTTTCCATCCTTACTTCCAGACCATTTTGTGCTTTGCAATAATTGAAAAAGAAGATCAACAAAAAAAACAGCGCAATTGACGGTTGATAAATTCCTCTATTTATCTTTACCATAGCAAGACCTATCAGCTTTTGAAAATCTGACAGGTCTGAATAAGGGGGATTTTTCTTACACCCAATCATCTTCGGAGTTTTTGGGGTTATCTCGTTAAAGTGATGAATCCTGTTAATGATTTAGGCTTATCCGATTTTGATGTTATTTCTGCAATGTAATAATAAACGCCATCCGACACAGGTTTACCGCCTTTGTTATTTCCATTCCATTTAAAAGCAGAATCTGTTGATTCAAAAAGCAGTTGTCCCCAACGGCTATAAATTTTTATTTCAAATTTATCAATATTATATACATCGAATTCTCCTAAAGGAATAGGAATAAAAAAATCATTATAGCCGTCACCGTTTGGCGAAAACACATTGGGAAGCTTTAATTCTACAGGACAAACATCCGGTTTTACATTGAACGTTTCTATTTTAGGACATACTGCGTTTGTAAAATTTACCGTTAGAATATAGGTTCCTGTATCGGCTACTGAAATTTGTTGTGCACTGCCTCCTCCATTATTCCATAAATATTCTGTTCCTAAAGTATCTGCAGCCAGCGTGATTGAATAATCACCATTAGGGCAAAGACTATCCGCATAAGTAACAGTTAAAGGAGATTGAATTTGAATTGTTACGGAATCTTTTTTAACGCAGCCCCCTGTTCCGGTAACCGTAACCGTATAACTGGTGGTGGTGATAGGCGCTACAGATGTACTTTGTGTGCTGCTTATAACGCTCGTACCATCCGACCAGGAATAGCTATAGCCTACTCCGCTATTTGTACTCAACGATACCGGCTCGTTGATACAAACTATTGTGTCGTTACCGGCATTCACAGTAGGGTATGGTTTAATCTGAACGCTTTTAGTAGCTGATGCTGAACCGCATTGATTTATTGCATTCATTGTTATCTGGTAGGTATTAGGATTAGTAACCCCTAAACGCATTACATTGTTTGATGTATCTTTATATGAAATATATTGTAGTGGAACATTTGTATTCCAACTGTAATAAGTATTATCACTAAATTGCACCTGCCATAAATTGGTATCACCCTGACAAACAATTGAGGGGCCTGTAATCAACACGTTAGGAGGTCCGAGCACAACAACAGTATCCATCGGAGACCATGCTCCAACGCAACCATAACTAGTTTCCTGTATTTTGAAAGTAAGAATTCCCGGACCACCTAAATTTACGTAAAGTTCATTTGAATTTGCTCCTGATGGTGAAACAAAAGGATTTCCACCATTAATTCCACTACAAATCCACTTATAGGTAGACATATCAGAATAGCTATAAGGAGTAAACATCAACATAACTGTTTCACCGGAACAAAAAGTATCTTTCATAGGTTTCCACGGATAAGGCAGGGTAAAATCATAATCTGCACCATAATCGTAGGAATTAATTATCTGGGGAGTGGAACGAATCGCTCCAATTGTAACCCTTATCAAACTTCCTAAGGTATTGTCAGGTTCACTTGAATTAGTACCGACAATTCGCATATAATTCATTCCTATCGGCACTCCAATTATTGGTAAACTGTCTTTACAAGGAATGTGAATATTTAGTGTGGTATCATCAACGGCAGCCACCGCGCCCAAAATACCATTGCTACCTATTTGTGCAAAAGTCATTGAACTCATTAGCTGAGTTGTAAATAAATTCCCGGGACTATAAACTGCTGTATCATCAAAAGTATTAACATCAATAGGTATTAAGGAGTTTAAACCTAAAGGAGAAACAGAGCAATCGCCAACACAATAACTCAGATCCATTTTATTATTGGTGGTAATGTCGCACTCTCCAATACAAAAAGGCCCCCACTGGCTTCCTGTTGCCACAGGGTTGCTGGAAACTATACGGATATAATAATCACATCCGGGAGGAACAATCGGCACCTGACCGGAAACAGAACCAGGAGGAGTTCCCAAAGCAGGATCGTAAGTGCCGGAATTAACAAAGGTTCCCACCACAACAGGAGTCGCGGGAAAAGTTCCGTTAGAATCAGAAAGCTGCGCTGTATATGTATTAAAAGTATAAACTCCGGTTGACGCAAAAGGAATATCAATTGCGCTTCCAATACATACCGCATTGGTATCCATAGTAACTACAGGCTGCATGGTTGTGATCACATTAGGACAATCCTCAATTACAAAACAAGCACTTGCAATGCCTGTTATTAAAGGTGGTGGAGCGTTCCTGCTAATTCTGATTTTATAACAAAGCCCCGGAGTTGCACCATTCGGAAGTTGAATACCAATTATACCGGTAGTTTGTGGGTAAGAAATTGTGGTAACCCAAGTAGTAAAAGAGCTTGGGAAAGTTCCTGAAGAATTAGACAATTCAATTTCATAGGTTCCATTACACAAGGTGTCAGAAATAGTATAATAAATGGTAAGATAAGTTCCCTGACAAACTGAACTTGGTGAAACACTATCAATAGAAATAGTTACAGGATCAATCAGATCATAACTTGCTACAATATTTATATCATCAATGGCAAAAGCCACTGAATTTGGAGAAGTGCCATTGTCATTCTCCCACCTGAAACCAAAACGAAGGTTACCCACATTACTAAAAGCGGGGTTGGTAATATCTTCATATTTCCATTTATATTTATTGTTATACTGAGTCAGACCAATTTGGATCCAAGGGCCGTTATCAGCGCTATAATATACTTTACCATAGGCCGTTGGGGAACCTTCGGAGAGGTAAAAAAAGCTAAAATGAACAGAATCCATTCCTAAAGTACACAAGCCATCCGTCATGTATGCAAAACGATCAGATGGATTCGCAGGATTATAGTTGCAATTTGTTATTGCAGATGGAACATCATGAATATGAAGGTAGCTGCTATAAGGCGCTGAACCGATAGTTCCGCTATAAGTACTGTCTTGCCGCATAGTGGTAGGGTATGTAGGTGCACCACTATATTGATTATTTATGATCCATTGATTGCTGCCGCTAGAAGAGCCCGGCCCGGAACCATTGATCGTTAAAGAGGTGCCACCGGATTGGAAGTCTTCAGTGAAAAGTTGTATGCTTTGTGCCTTTAACAAGCAACAGCTAATCAGAAGAAAACTATATAAAAGAATTGCTTTTTTGAAAATCATCTTTTTTGAGGCTAGTAATCTGAAATAAAAAGCTAATATAAGAAAAAATAATTTCAGTTCTGCTTTTTTTTACCTCTCAATCAGGCACTTAACTGCATCATTAAATGGAGCGGAAAACCATCTAACACTTACAAAACGTTATTATGACTTGGCATCCAATTCCTTTTTTAATGAATATTTTAACCTTATTTAATCCTATTAATCGGCATCATTTTCATTCTATTTATTATCGATTAAAAAGAAAGAATGCATTCAATTCATACAAAACCATTATTTTTATAAATTAAATGTTTTGGCATTCAATGTTGAAAAAAACACCAAAATAAAATGAACCCTAAAAAAAAGCATTTTTCAGAGAAAAATAAGCAAGTAGCCTCATTTTCATTACCTGAGAAAAGTGATGATACAGTTCATATCCATTCC
This sequence comes from Bacteroidota bacterium, assembly GCA_040388455.1. Taxonomy (GTDB): domain Bacteria; phylum Bacteroidota; class Bacteroidia; order 2-12-FULL-35-15; family 2-12-FULL-35-15; genus 2-12-FULL-35-15. Next base: position 21,445 of record JAZKBX010000206.1, on the reverse strand, counting down.
TCCAAAAAAGGATCGGGTTTCTCTGCATTTGCCGGTTTCAAAATTCAGGCGCTGATTTTAGTGATCCTTGGTTTTATTTTATATTCCAATTCATTTACTAATGAATATGCATTAGATGATGGTATTGTGATCCAGAAAAACGATTATGTGCAACGTGGTGTTCGTGGTATTCCAAAAATTTTAACAACTGATGCTTACGATAGCTTTTACAAGCAAATGCATGCAAAACAGCAACTTTCAGGGGGCCGGTACAGACCTCTTTCTGTTGTTACCTTCGCTATTGAACAAGAACTTTTCGCCTCTAAAGAAAAAGAAAAAACTGCTGAAGATGCAGCATTTATAAGACATATATTAAATGTTGTGTTTTATATTTTATCGATACTGGTGCTTCTGTATTTTTTGCGAAATTTTATTTTCAAGAATGATCCACTCATAGCATTCATTGCCTGTCTGATTTTTTTGATTCACCCTATCCATACCGAAGTAGTTGCGAATGTAAAAAGCCGTGACGAAATCTTATCATTTTTATTTATCATTCTTACGTTCATCGCTCTGTTGCGTTATCAAGAGAACAAAGAAAAAAAACAATTATTTTATGGAATGGTCTTTTTTTTTCTGGCCTTCCTTTCAAAAGAATATGCAATAACATTATTGCTGCTCATTCCAATGCTTTTATATATTGTTAAAGGCAGCACTCTTAAAGAAAGCATCATATCAACCATTCCGTTTATTTTAGTTGCAGCTATTTATTTATTCATTCGCTTTTCAATTGTTGGAAAAGGTGGTGAAGTTGAAAATCCGGATGTACTTAATAATCCTTTTAAATTTGCAACTATCCAAGAAGAATGGGCAACTAAAATTGAAATACTAAATCATTATTTACGATTATTATTTTATCCAAATCCACTTTCAAGCGACTATTCATACAACACAATTCCATACACTAATTTTAGCAATGGCTTGGTGTGGATGTCGATAATGATTCATTTATCAATGATCACGGCAACAATTATTTTGTTTTTTAAACGTAATATTTTATCATTCGCACTTGCATTTTATTTGTTGCATCTGTTTTTGGTCTCCAATTTTTTAATGGACCTTGGAGCAACGATGGGTGAACGATTGGTTTATCACTCCTCCTTTGGTTTTGCAATAATGATAGCTGTTCTGATAGTTTGGCTCTTAACAAAAATCAAACAAACAAACACAAAAATAATTATTGGAATTGCTTTCGGAATTTTAATTACAGGCTGGTGTACTGTAAAAACAATTGCACGAAACGCCCAATGGAAGAACGATACAAGTCTTTTTATTGCGGATGCACAAACAGTTCCAAACAGTGCATTAGTTAATGGAAATGCCGGCAAGGCTTACATTGACCTTTCCGAAAAACCGGAGAATAAAGCACAGGAAAAAGAACTTATAATAAAAGCAATTTATCATTTGAGTAAGTCTGTTGCTATTCATAAAGAATATGTAAATGGTTATTTAAACATAGGTGTTGCCTATTTTAAATTAAAAGATTATGACAGGGCGAGGGCAAACTGGGATATTGCAAAAAAGATCTACCCGAATAATCCTTTTTTAAAAAACAATTTAAAATTAATGGGAACCGTTTATTTCAATGATGCAATGAATATGGGTTCAAAACGTCCACTGGAGGCTCTTAAATTATTGGAAAAAGCACTGGAAATTGACCCCAACAATGCTGATTACTGGTATAATTTAGGGGGAGTGAGCTATACAGTAGGGGACTTTGAAAAGGCACGGGAAGCATGGACAAAAACACTATTACTTGACCCGAATAATCAGGAGGCAAAACAGGGAATGTCGGCATTGCCACATACATTGAAATAAATTGAACGTTTCTACCGTTTATTTAACTTCGATCAAGTGTAAACATATTTTTAAATGAATTGATAGGCGACTGAACGAGGAACTATTCAAAACTATTCCTACTTTTACTTAAAATCAAAATAATATCATGAGCAAGAGATCAAAAAGGATAACAATAACATTGGTGGTTCTAATAGCCCTATGGTTAGGTGCATCCTATACACTATTTATTGTGTCCCCCAAAATAATTTTCAAAACCGCGAAAAGTAAAAATGTGTTATACCCTGTTCAGGCTGTTCAGGAATTCAAAAAAAACAAAGGCGGGGACAGCCTTGATATCCTGTGGTGGCCAAACGACACCGCAAAGATCACCTACTTATACTTTCATGGCAATATAGGACGTTTAACAAAAGTAATAGATGATGTACATCCATTCGGAAATGTTTGCTCCCCTGCCTACCCAGGATATTCAAGATCTACGGGCCAACCAAGTACCGAAAACATTTACGAAATGGTTGATATCGCCATTAAATTTTTAAAAGAAAAAAATATCGATTTAAAAAATGTCATTGTATTGGGGCATTCTCTGGGAGGCTCTCCTGCTATGTATGCCGCAGTTCAGTATCCCGAACTAAAAAAAGTAATTACAATAAATACTTTTTACAGCATGACAAAAATGTGCGAAGACAAATATAAAATCCTTTGCATATTCAGTGGGAGTATCCTAAACACGGGATTGTTAGCTCCAAATGCCAAAGCTCCGGTATTAGTTTGCCACACTCCAATCGACAGCATTATTCCCTACGCACAGGGAGAAATGTTGTTTAATGTAGTTGGTAGCCTGCAAAAAGGATTTCGAAAAATAAGTGGAACTCATGGTGAATTTAACATGACCGAAGTTCTAAAATAATTATCAGGATATTATTGCCAAACATCATCTATTTTCATTTCATTTTCCCTCTTGAAAACTAAATGGTTAAGGACAAATAACAATTCAATTGCTACACGTTTCGGGCTTTTTATACAAATTTTTATTTTTTCATACTCTCATAATTCCAGAATAAATTTTATGTTTTTGGGTTTTAGGGCATTTATATTAATAGTTCCGATTATATTTGATAAAAAATAATGCATTTGATATACCATTCTGAATGAAAAAATTAGAACTGAAAATTGCCTTTACTGAATATGATAATGAAAATGAGTTGAGCTCTTCAGAACAAGACTTACTCTTAAAGGCAAGAAATGCAGGCAGCTTGGCCTATGCTCCCTATTCCAATTTTCATGTGGGTGCGGCATTGTTGTTGGAAAATGGTGTGATCGTAACAGGGAATAATCAGGAAAATGTAGCTTACCCAAGTGGTTTATGCGCGGAGCGTGTTGCCATGTATTATGCAGGAGCACAATATCCGGATATTGCTATTAAAACCATTGCAATTACCTGCAAATCAAAAACCTTTCATGTTGGAGAGCCTCTCTCCCCTTGTGGTGGATGTAGACAAGCAATGTCGGAATATGAAATGCGGCATAAGTCAAACATCAGGGTAATCTTAATGGGTGAAACCGGCAAAATACGCGTTGTTGATAGCATTGCTGATCTTTTGCCGTTTATGTTTAAAGCCGAGGAATTAAAAAACAATTGAGTAGTGAGATGTGAGATTTAGGACTGTGAGGTGAAAATTATTTATCTCATATAGCAATGCTTATATCTCAGATCTAATTTGTCTAACAATTTTATTGTAAATTTGTATTTGAACTAATGGGATACTAATGGGAAAAGTTGCAGCAAAAAATAATAAGGGCGCTATGGATGAAACTAAATCTCCAACAAAATTTAGCAAAGAAACTTACCTTAAATGGTATGAATCAATGCTGCTGATGCGTAAATTCGAAGAAAAAACTGGTCAATTATATATTCAACAAAAAATACGTGGCTTCTGTCATCTTTATATTGGACAAGAAGCATTAGTAGCAGGTTCCGAATCAGTACTTCGCAGGGAAGACCGCGTAATTACGGCTTATCGTGACCATGCACATCCGATAGGTCGCGGACTGCATCCAAAATACATCATGGCGGAATTGATGGCAAAAGCTACCGGTTGCTCAAAAGGCAAAGGCGGTTCTATGCATATTTTTTCTAAAGAATTTAATTTCTTTGGTGGACATGGAATTGTTGGCGGACAGATCCCTTTAGGTGCAGGTATCGCTTACGCTGATAAATATAATGGCAATGACAATGTAACCCTTTGTTATATGGGAGATGGCGCGGTGCGCCAAGGGGCATTGCACGAGGCATTTAATATGGCCATGTTTTGGAAATTACCCGTGATCTTTATTATTGAAAACAATTATTACGCAATGGGTACATCGGTAGAACGTACTTCCAATGTACATAACTTATATAAGATAGGTTTGGCCTATGATATGCCTTCTTTTGCTGTTGATGGAATGACTTGTGAAGCTGTTCACGAAGCTGTAGAAACAGCGGTTGCCAGAGCACGCAAAGGCGATGGGCCAACTTTATTGGAGATGGAAACGTATCGTTACAAAGGGCACTCGATGAGTGATGCACAAACATATCGTACTAAAGAGGAAGTTAAAGAATACCAAACACAAGACCCTATCGAAAAGGTGTTGGTAACCATCAAAAAAAACAATTGGCTTAATGAAGCCGATATAGAAGTGATCGAAAAACGCGTTGAAAGTATAGTTGCTGAATCCGTTAAATTTGGTGAAGATTCGCCTTATCCAACTGCTGATGAACTTTATAAAGATGTGTATACACAAACCGATTACCCATACATTATAGAATAAATAGAGAATTAGCGAAGTGGAGATTGGGAGAATTACAATTCTCTTCCTCTCTAAATCAAGAAATCAATAATTAAAAAAGATATGGCTGAAGTTGTACGAATGCCCAAGTTAAGTGATACTATGACCGATGGTGTAGTTGCAAAATGGCATAAAAAAGTTGGCGATAAAGTAAAATCAGGTGAGTTGCTTGCTGATATCGAAACAGATAAAGCAACAATGGAATTTGAATCGTTTCAAAATGGAGTATTGTTACATATTGGTGTCCAGGAAGGAAAAGGCGCCCCTGTTGATTCCATACTTGCTATTTTAGGAAATGAAGGTGAAGATGTTTCTGCAGTGCTTGCCGAAGAAGCAAAAAAATCAACTGAAGTAAAAGAAGAAGTTAAGCCTGAAGCAAAAAAAGAAACTACTTCCGAAAAATCAACAGCAAAAGCTGAAACGATTGCAGCACCAACAACCAGCAACCAACAACCAATAACCAACAACAGCAACGAACGTCAGAAAATATCTCCGTTAGCAAAAAAATTAGCGGAAGACAAAGGCATCCGTCTAAATACATTAAAAGGCAGCGGAGATGGCGGGAGAATTATAAAACGGGATATTGATAATTACAAATCCGCTGGCGGAATGCCTGAATTTGTTGGCGTTGAAAGTTATACCGAAGAAGGTGTTTCTCAAATGCGTAAAACCATTGCCCGCAGATTAGCAGAAAGTAAATTTTCAGCACCACATTTCTATTTAACAATGGAAATTGATATGGATGAAATTATCAAGGCACGCGAAGTGATCAATACCGTTGCCGGAGTTAAAATTTCTTTCAACGATCTTGTGATTAAAGCTGTTGCATCAAGCTTGCGCAAGCATCCTAAAATCAATTCATCCTGGTTGGGCGATAAGATCCGTTATAACAACCATATCCATATCGGTGTGGCAATAGCAGTAGAAGAAGGCTTACTGGTTCCTGTAGTGCGTTTTGCTGATGGAAAAACATTAACACAAATTGCTACTGAAGTTCGCAATTATTCAGCAAAAGCAAAAGATAAAAAACTACAACCAAGCGATTGGGAAGGGAATACATTTACTATTTCTAATCTTGGTATGTTTGGTATTGATGAATTTACCGCCATCATTAATCCACCGGATGCATGTATCCTGGCAGTAGGTGGTATCAAACAAACATCTGTTGTAAAAAACGGACAAATTGTACCTGGCAATCTGATGAAAGTTACCTTATCCTGCGACCACCGCGTAGTTGATGGTGTGTTGGGTGCGGCATTTTTACAAACCTTAAAACGTAATTTAGAAAATCCGGTGCTTATGTTAGGAGCTTATTCAATTTAATATTGAAATAATATTTCAAATTATATCAAAATAAAAAACCGATACTATTCTAGTAGAATAGTATCGGTTTTTTAACGACTATAATTTAAACAATAAAACAAAATTGTTTACCCAAACCGGTGCTCTGTTTTATATAATTCCTCTTTGGAAAGGTTTCTAAAATAATCATACGTGATCTTCAATCCTTCTTCACGGTTAACTTTCGGTTCCCAACCTAAAATTGCTCTTGCCTTGGTAATGTCTGGTTTACGCTGTTTTGGGTCGTCCTGAGGTAAGGGTTTAGAAACCACTTTTTGTGTTGTACCTGTTAATTTTATTATTTCATCCGCAAATTGTCTAATTGTAATTTCTTGCGGATTACCAATATTAACAGGCTGTTCATAATCACTCAGCAGTAAACGATAAATACCTTCCACCAGATCATCCACATAACAGAATGAACGGGTTTGAGAACCATCACCAAATATTGTCAGATCTTCACCACGTAAAGCTTGTCCGATAAAAGCAGGCAATACACGCCCATCATTCAATCGCATGCGTGGGCCATAGGTATTAAAAATACGAATGATGCGTGTTTCCAAACCATGATAAGTATGGTACGCCATCGTCAGTGCTTCCATAAAGCGTTTTGCTTCATCATATACACCACGGGGTCCCACTGGGTTTACGTTGCCCCAATATTCTTCAGTTTGAGGATGCACCATAGGATCACCATATACTTCAGAAGTAGAAGCAACAAGAATACGCGCTTTTTTAACTCTCGCTAATCCCAACAAATTATGGGTTCCAAGCGAACTCACTTTTAATGTTTGAATAGGAATTTTTAAATAATCGATAGGAGATGCAGGTGAAGCAAAATGTAAAATATAATCCAGTTCACCCGGAACAAAAACATATTTGGAAACATCATGATGGTAAAATTCAAAATGTTCCAGCTTCATCAAGTGTTCAATATTCTTCAAATCACCTGTGATCAGATTGTCCATCCCAATAACATGATAACCTTCCTTAATGAACCGATCGCAAAGGTGTGAACCTAAAAAACCTGCTGCTCCGGTAATTAATATTCTTTTCATAAATTAAAAAATTATTGATTTGGATTATAAAGAATTTGTGATTTAGAGATTTGCTGAATTAGAAAATTAAAGGTTTGGAAATTTAATAATTTGAATACTTTTCAATTCTCTATCTCTCTCCAACTCTCTATTTCTTCGCTTCTCTAATTCTCCTTTTATTTAACTGTTTCTCTTCCAATAGAACAATAGTAATACCCAAGCTCTTTCATTTGGTCGATCCCGTATAAATTACGACCATCAAATATTACTTTATTTTTTAGTAAAGAGGTTACTTTTTCAAAATCCGGTGTACGAAATAAACTCCATTCTGTTGCAATTAACAATATATCGGCATCCCGCAACGCATCGTATTCATCCATTGCGTATGTGATACGGTCACCAATTAAGGTTCGTACATTATGCATTGCTTCCGGATCGTAAGCAGAGATGGTGGCACCTTCTTTTAAAAGCTCTTCAATAATATACAATGCCGGTGCTTCACGAATATCATCGGTATCCGGTTTAAATGCCAGACCCCATAATGCAATTTTTTTCCCTTCTAAATTATTGTTAAAATAGCTTTTAATTTTAGGAACAATTATAGTTTTTTGTTTGCTGTTAATATCCATCACAGCATCCAAAATTTTAAAATCATAATTTACATCTTTAGCGGATTTTGCAAGTGCCTGAACGTCTTTAGGGAAGCAACTTCCACCATAACCAATTCCAGGAAACAAAAAGCGTTTACCGATGCGTTCGTCAGAACCGATACCAATACGCACTGCATCCACATCCGCACCAACCTTTTCGCAAAGGTTGGCAATTTCATTCATAAAGGTAATTTTAGTAGCTAAAAAAGCATTGGCAGCGTACTTGGTCAATTCAGCTGATTTTTCATTCATAAAAATAATGGGATTACCTTGCCTAACGTAAGGTTTGTATAACTCCTCCATTTTTTTTCGGGCCTTTTCGGAGCTTGTTCCAATAACTACTCTATCCGGTTTCAGGAAATCGTCTACAGCATAACCTTCGCGCAAAAATTCAGGATTTGAAACCACATCAAATTCGCATTGAGCATGTTTTGCAATAGCTGCACGTACTTTATCAGCAGTGCCAACAGGGACAGTACTTTTATCTACTATAACTTTATACTCTTTAATAAGTTTCCCTAAATCTGATGCTACACCAAGAATGTAACTTAGATCAGCAGAGCCATCTTCGCCCGGAGGAGTAGGTAATGCGAGAAAAATAATTTTCGCCTTTTCAATTGCTTCCGCGAGATTAGTTGTAAATGTTAGTCGCCCCTGCTTGATATTCCGTTCAAATAGCAGATCTAAATGCGGCTCATAAATTGGCACCACACCCGATTGCATTTTTTGTATTTTATCTGCATTAATATCAACACAAATAACATGATTACCTGTTTCAGCAAGGCATGTACCTGTTACTAATCCTACATATCCTGTTCCTACTACTGCTATGTTCATTTTATAAGTTAAAAGTTGAAAAATTAAAAATTAAAAATTAAAAAAAATTTTGCCACACACTATTTACAAAATTCCAAAACTGAATCAGTAATGTACTTCAATGTTTCTTCGTCCAATTCCGTATGCATTGGAAATGAAACAACTGAGGCGCAAAGTTTTTCAGTTACCGGAAAATCTCCTGCTTTGTATCGTGGATCTAAATATGCTTTTTGCAAGTGCAATGGGATGGGATAATAGATCATTGCAGGAATATCTTTGCTTGCTAAAAATTCGCGTAAAGCGTTTCTGTCAACACCATTCAGTTGCACCGTATATTGATGAAACACATGATTAGAATATTTAGCTCTAGCCGGGGGTTTAAGCTTTGGATTGTTCGCAAAAGCGTTGTCATAATATTCCGCAGCTTTGTTGCGGGCCGCTGCATAATTATCAAGTTCGCGTAATTTAATCCTTAAGATCGCAGCCTGAATACTATCTAAACGGGAGTTAACACCAATTGAATCGTGTACGTATTGCACCGACTGTCCATGATTGGCGATCATTCTAATTTTTGCTGCAAGCGTATCATCATTCGTAAACAATGCACCACCATCACCATAACATCCTAAATTTTTGGAGGGGAAGAAAGATGTGCAACCAATTGTTCCAATTGTTCCGGCCTTTTTAACAGTACCGTCATTGTAATAATAATCCGAGCCAATGGCCTGGGCATTATCTTCGATAACATATAAATTATGTTTTTTAGCAAGCGCCATTATTGCTTCCATGTTAGCACATTGTCCGAATAGATGAACAGGCACAATTGCTTTTGTTTTAGAAGTGATCGCTTTTTCAATGGCTACAATATCAATATCAAACGTATCAGGGGTAACATCAACCAGCACAGGCGTTAAGCCCAATAGAGCAATCACTTCAGCGGTAGCCACATAGGTAAAGTCAGCAGTAATAACTTCATCACCTGGTTTTAAACCAAGCGCCATCATTGCAATTTGTAAAGCATCTGTCCCGTTTGCACAAGGGATCACGTGTTTTACCGCAAGATATTGTTCAAGTTCAGCCTGAAATGCCTTAACCTCAGGGCCATTAATATATGCAGTAGTGTTTAATACATTTTGTATGGCAGCATCTACTTCAGTTTTTATTTTTTCATATTGACTCTTTAAGTCAACCATCTGAATTTTTTTGGCTGTTTTTTCCATCGGATTATTTTTTGGTTTAAGCATGCGAATATACTGAAATATTACAAATTTGTGAGCTATTTGAAGAATTGAATTTGTAATAAAATCAATGTTTTTTTGTTAATAATATTTTCAAAGAAATATATTCCAAAGGTCTTCGACAAGCCTTTACTGACAAAGTGCAGGTCATATTTAGCCTGTAGAAATATGCGTGGTGCTTTCTTAACTAATGAATTCGCCATAAAAACCTTATATTAGCGGACATTTTTATCCAAATGAAAAAAATATTTTTATTCGCTTTCTTCACTTTATTTATTTCAATTAGTTTATCTGCACAAGTAAGTGTAAAAGATTCATCTATTTATACTCCCCTGATCGGACTTTCCTATAGTTATCAGATCCCTTTAGGGAATATGGCACAACGTTTCGGAAACAACTCAGCTATTCATCTGAATGTTGATTTTAAAACAAAAAAACAATGGACATTTGGCATGAATGGCAATTATTTTTTTGGGAAAGACATTAAAGAAAAAGGCATTTTTGACAGTATAACAACATCAGACGGAAATATAATCAGCCAAAATGGTGAATTTGCCGACATCCGCTTATATGAACGTGGATTTACTGTTTCAATTACTGCAGGAAGGCTGTTTCCTTTAAAAAAACCAAACCCAAACTCAGGAATAATGTTCAACATAGGTTTAGGTTTTATACAACATAAAATACGGATAGAAACTATTGGTAACACTGTCCCTCAATTAACAAAAGAATACAAGAAGGGCTATGATCGCCTGTCGAACGGCATAATGCTAAGTGAAAATTTAGGTTATTTATACTTAAGCAATAACCGGTTGGTGAATTTTTATTTCGGTTTTGAATGTATGCAAGGCTTTACAAAGAGCCGCAGAAGCTTTGATTATGATTTGATGAAACAAGACACAAAAAAACGATTGGATGTATTATACGGAGGGAAAATTGCATGGATATTACCATTATATAAAAAAGCTCCTCAATCATTTTATTATTATTAGAAGCCAAAACTCTTCTTCAAAGAAAAAAAGAGCCTGAAATAAAAAAATGAAAATAATCTATTCATCTTTAATATACTTATATTTATTAGCGATCCGTGTTGCCTCTTTGTTTATTCCCAAAGCAAAATTATGGATTGATGGAAGGAAAAACATTTTTGAAAAGCTCCAATCTCAACTCTCAACTCTTAAGTCCCAACATCAAACTTCTGATTTTAAGCTGATATGGTTTCATTGTGCCTCCTTAGGCGAGTTTGAGCAAGGGCGGCCACTTATGGAAAAAATTAAAAGGGAACAACCTTTAACCAAAATTTTACTTACTTTTTTTTCCCCGTCCGGATACGAAATCCGTAAAAACTATGCTGGTGCTGATTGTATTTTTTATTTACCGATGGACACCCCCTCCTCTGCAAAAAAATTTATTAAAATAATAAAACCGGAAATCGCAATTTTTGTAAAATATGAGTTTTGGTTCAATTATCTAAATGAGCTTAAAAAGCAGCATGTTCCAACATATTTAATATGCGGGATCTTCAGAGAAGATCACTATTTTTTTAAAAATTATGGCGCATGGTTTCGCAAACAACTCAATGTATTTACTCATTTTTATCTGCAGGATGAATCTTCTTTGAATTCATTAAATTCAATCGGTTATCATAATGCCACCGTAGCCGGGGATACTCGTTTCGATAGGGTTTTTGAAATCTCAAAGAATGTAAAACAAATTGATACTGTAAGACAATTTGTTACTGACAAAAAAGTATTTATTGCAGGAAGTACATGGGGAGAAGATTTAAAAATAATTTCAGATTTCAATTTTAAGATTGAAAATTATAAATTAATTATTGCCCCCCACGAAATAGATGAAAGCAGCATACAGTCAACCATTCAACAATTCAACAATTCAACAATTATAAGGTACTCGCAAGCCAATGAACAAAATATAAAAACTGCCGATGTATTAATTATTGACAATATTGGTATGCTTTCATCATTATATCAATACGGTACAATTGCTTTTATTGGAGGTGGCTTTGGAAAGAATATTCATAATATTTTAGAACCTGCAACATTTGGTCTGCCAATTATTTTTGGACCTAAATACCAAAATTTTATTGAGGCGAAAGAACTTATTCAGTTAGGCGGAGCCTTTTCTATTTCTTCTTCGGAGGAGTTCAAAAAAACAGTTGATCTGTTAAGTAAGCCGGAAGCATTAACAAAGGCTGCTTCCACATCAAAAAACTATGTGTTATCACATATAGGAGCTACGGATAAAATTCTAAGGTCAATATTCAAAGATCACACTTAGTAAATTCAAATAAATTTACATTTTAAAATATAAATTAATAATCAGTTCAGATAATTTAAACCAATGGCACGAATACTTACAGGAGTTCAAAGTACAAACATTCCACATTTGGGAAATATTTTAGGTGCAATTATGCCGGCAATTGAGCTATCGAAGGTGGCAGGCAATGAATCACTTTTTTTTATTGCCGATCTGCACGCTTTAACAACTATTAAAGATGCGGAGTTTTCAAAGAACAGTTCCGATGCCGTTGCCGCTACCTGGTTGGCATTTGGTTTTGATACAGATAAAAATATATTTTATCGCCAGAGTGATGTACCCGAAGTATGTGAATTAACGTGGTATTTGAATTGCTTTACGCCTTACCCCATGCTTGCAAACGCACATTCCTTCAAAGATAAATCCGAACGTTTGGCTGATGTAAATGCAGGTTTATTCACCTATCCGGTATTGATGGCGGCTGATATTATTTTATATGATGCCCATTTTGTTCCAGTTGGAAAAGATCAGGTTCAACACCTTGAAATGACAAGAGATATAGCCGAAAAATTTAATTTTAAATACGGGGATGTATTTATAATACCGGAAGCAAAAATTGATGAGGCCGTAATGCTTGTTCCCGGAACTGATGGGCAAAAAATGAGTAAATCATTACACAATTTTATTAATATTTTTCTTCCCGAAAAAAAATTAAAAAAAATAGTAATGGGAATTGTTACCGATGCCACTCCTCTTGAAGCTCCTAAAAACCCTGAAACTTGCAACGTTTTTGCTTTATACAAATTAATTGCTCCTGAACAGCAAACAGCAGAAATGCGTGACAACTATTTACGAGGTGGTTACGGTTATGGCAATGCCAAAACTGCTTTATATGAGTTGCTGTTAGAACAATTTAAAACACAACGGGAACTATATTATCATTATATGAATAACCGTAATGAGTTGGAGGCAAAACTACAAATAGGCGCAGATAAAGCACGTGTAATAGCAAAGGCAACATTAAAGCGTGTAAGGGAGAAATTAGGATTTAACAACTTGTAAAATCACCACTAAGGCACTAAGTATATTAGTGCTTTAGTGATAAATTATAAAGAATTGCTCTAGTAGAACATTTTTGTAAGATACAAATACGTAAACACAAAAGGGGCAGACATTATTAAACTGTCGAAGCGATCTAAGATCCCACCATGACCGGGCAGTATTGTACCGGAATCTTTTACATTGAGACTCCTTTTAAAAATCGATTTTACCAAATCACCCAATGTACCGATCACAATTAAAATAGTAGCGATCACCATCCAATCTAATCGGCTTATGCTCGTATACCACCCCGAGATCAAATAGGCCACACCATAGCTCGCAATAGCGCCTCCAACGCTCCCTTCCCATGTTTTTCCGGGAGATACACGCAAAAACAATTTGTGCTTTCCAATTGCAGAACCTACCAGATAAGCACCGGAGTCGTTACACC
>JAZKBX010000206.1:0-7826 GCA_040388455.1 Bacteroidota bacterium | reverse complement strand
AATTTGTGCTTTCCAATTGCAGAACCTACCAGATAAGCACCGGAGTCGTTACACCAAAGAATAAAGAAAAACCCAAAAAGCAGTTGATAATTATAAGTTTCTGTTGCAGTGGCAATATAGTTTAATAAGGAAAAAGGAAGCGCTACATACAATATCCCCATTAGCGTAAAAGCAATGTTTCGAAATGGATCTGCGGCTTTAGAATATAGTTCAATAATAAAAATGAGAAAGAGCAGAGGAATATTGATTACTAAAAACCGAGGATCGAGAAAACCCATACAAACCAAAGCATTGGTGGCAAATAACACAGCGCCAATTATTGTTCCAACTATTTTCTGAGGATTGCTGCCACCCTTTTCCGATAAGGTATAAAATTCCCAAATCCCCAATATGGTAATTACAAAAAATAAAATTGAAAATGAAAATTGATTCCAAAAGGTGCAACCTAAAAGTACGGCTACAAATACTATTGCGGTGAGTGTACGTTTTACGAAATTATTCATGGGTTATTTTCATTTATGATTCGCTTGGCTATAATTACATTATCGCGTTCAACATAAAGTTCAACCACTCCAATAGTTTTATAAAACGAATCCTGATTATTGATTACAATGCTTAGAATATTATTTTCGGCTAGTAAAGCTTTAAATAATTCTGCGGTGTGAAGATAAGAAGAAGTGTATATGCTTACCCAATTTGGTTCCATATTTTTAATTATTGAGTCACCACTCCGAAACCCCGTTTAAAACTCTATTTGACACTAATTCCACTAATTTAATGTGTTGTATTATCAGCAGCATTAAAAAAAATAATTCGTGCAATTCGCGTCAAAAACTCTTTTCGGAAGGGATTCAATATTCAACCATTTCAATAAAAAAGCAATATAACAGAGGGATTGAAAAAGAAAAAATAGTTTATTTTTAACTAATCAACTATCGCTATATCATCAATCAAAAACACAAAGATCTCTTTTGGGCCATGAGCCCCTTGCACCAATGTTTTTTCGATATCAGCAGTCAGGCTTGGTCCAGTGATAGTTGAGATCATTGATGGCAATTGATTTTTATATTTTTCGCGGATGTATTTCAAAGCATCTTTGATATTATACACCAATTGTGAAGTATAAGCAACTACTATGTGGAAATTAGCATACACAGGCAATCTGCGCCCTGATGCTTGTTTTGAAGTAATAATAACACTTCCTGTACGTGCCACAAGGCATTCACAAAGTGTTAAGCCAATATCAGTAGTTAAAAGGTCTGCTTCTTTATCGGAGAATTTAATTTTTCCTTTTTTGAGCAAGGCCTTGATAGCCGGTTCTAAAGCAAAGAGATTTTTCCAGTTATTATCTTTTGCAATGAACTCAAAGTTTTCGACAAACTCGGTTTCATTTTCACAAAAAACGAATCTACCATTGAGTGCAGAAAAGTTTTGTGCAAACTGTATTTCAAGCGGCTCTTCAGAAGTGGTAAATATTTCGGATTCTATATCCACATCAACCATCTCTTTGGTCGATTTATGAATTAAAGCCTTCCGAATTTTTTTTAAAATTTTTTCTTTTGAAGTAGTATTGCTTTGCATAAAAAAACTTTTTACATCTTGTAGTTCTGAAAAACGGAACACAGATAACGCAGATTGTTTAGGATCAAAAATGATTTTTTATTTATGGTTAAAATAAAATTTATGATTGATCAGTTTCTTATCTCTGTTTATCATTAAACCCCATCTGCGTTATTGCTTTCTACTATTAAAACAACGTATTTACAGGCTTTTCAGGGCCTTTATCTGTTGTAGGCTCTTCCTCTTTTTTATCTTCGGCTTTCGCTTCAAGCTCAACAGCCTTTGTTATAGGTAGATCCTCTTTATCAAATGGTCGTTTACCAAAAATAGTTTCAAGATCTTCTTTAAAAATAACTTCTTTTTCAAGCAATTTTTCAGCAAGCAGTTTTAATAAAGGTTTGTTTTTTGTTAAAATATCTTTAGCGCGAACATAAGCCTGTTCAATTAACTTACTTACTTCTTCATCAATGATCTGTGATGTTTTTTCGCTGTATGGCTTCGTGAAACCATATTCGTTAGCACCCGTAGAATCGTAATAACTGATATTACCGATCTTACTGTTTAAACCGTAAATGGTGATCATTGCATACGCCTGTTTAGTAACCTTTTCAAGATCGCTTAATGCTCCTGTCGAAATTTTGCCAAAGATCACCTCTTCAGCAGCACGTCCGCCAAGTGTTGCGCACATTTCATCCATTAACTGCTCGGTAGTAGTAATTTGGCGCTCTTCAGGTAAATACCATGCAGCACCTAACGATCGTCCACGAGGGATTATGGTAACTTTAATAAGCGGAGAGGCATGTTCCAGCAACCAGCTTGTAGCAGCATGTCCTGCTTCGTGATAAGCGATCACATTTTTTTCGTGAACAGAGATAATTTTATTTTTCTTTTCAAGTCCGCCAATGATACGATCAACAGCATCTAAAAAATCCTGTTTTTCAATAAATTTTTTGTCGTGACGCGCAGCAATTAAAGCCGCTTCATTACAAATATTAGCGATATCAGCACCGGAGAATCCCGGAGTTTGTTTTGCTAAAAAATCAACATCAATAGAAGCATCTATCTTCAATGGTTTCAAATGCACTTTAAAAATATCTTTACGCTCATTCAAATCAGGCATATCTACATAGATCTGACGATCGAAACGACCGGCACGCATTAATGCTCTATCCAGAATATCAGCACGATTGGTAGCAGCAAGTATGATCACACCGCTGTTGGTACCAAATCCATCCATTTCGGTAAGCAACTGATTCAATGTATTTTCACGTTCATCATTTGCACCTTGCGCTGGGTTTTTTCCACGGGCACGGCCGATTGCATCAATTTCGTCAATAAAAATAATACAAGGAGCTTTTTCTTTTGCCTGGCGGAACAAGTCACGTACACGTGATGCACCCACACCTACAAACATTTCAACAAAATCAGAACCCGAAAGTGAAAAGAAAGGAACCTTTGCTTCACCTGCAACAGCTTTCGCCAAAAGGGTTTTACCGGTACCCGGAGGTCCAACCAACAATGCCCCCTTAGGAATTTTTGCACCCAAAGCAGTATATTTTGTAGGACTTTTCAGGAAATCCACGATCTCTTTAATTTCAATTTTTGCACCTTCTAATCCCGCAACATCATTAAATGTGATGTTTACATTCGAATCTTTATCAAATAAAGTTGCTTTCGATTTTCCGATATTAAAAATCTGTCCGCCACCTGCACCACCACCCATTCTGCGCATGATAATGATCCAGATAACAACCATTAATACAATTGGCAAGATCCAACCCAGTTGATCGGTCCAGCTGGAACGTGGATCGCTTTCAGGATAAATTACCTCGTTAGGTAAAAAGTCTTGCTGAGCTTTTTCCAAATTCTTGCTGAAATCTTCTACAGACAAAATTTTCATTTTGAAATGAGGTCCAGCAGGGTGCTTTTCAAGACCTTCTTTCACATATCGTGGAAGTTTTAAACTATCCCTGTTTATAAAAATTTCAGCAACCTGCTGATTTGGAACCACAACAATACGTGTTACATGATGCTTTTTTAGCATACCCTCAAAAAAATCGGAAGATTGAACTTCTTTTAATGGGCTGCTAAAATTCATCAACTGCATAGCAATTAACGCTACTGCAATTATTCCATAGATCCAATAAAAATTAAATGGATTTTTGGGCATATTTGGTTTCTTCGGAAACTTGCTCTTCAAAGAAGAACCTTTTTCCTCTGTTTTATTACTTTCTGGTTGTTCGCTCATTATTATTATTAAGTATAAAGTATTAAGTATAAAGTATGCATATTAAGATGATGAGTTGTATTTATATAATCGGGTAATTTTGTACCCAATCATTCATAATACATTGTACTCAATACATAATACATTTTTAATCAAAGGCAATTTTGGTTATTTCAGCATCGGCCCATAAGGCTTCCAGGTTATAAAACTCACGAATATGTGATTGAAAAACATGCACTACCACATTTACATAATCAACAAGGATCCATTCTGAATTTTGAAACCCTTCAGTATGATATGGCCTTTCACCGATACGTTTTTTTACCATTTCTTCAACCGAACCTGCAATTGCATTCACCTGAGTGCTTGAATCGGCCTGGCAAATGATATAATAATCACAAACACGGTTATGTATGCTTTGCAGATCAAGGATAGCTATGTTTTTTCCTTTTACTTCTAAAACACCTTCCACTGCAGCATCAACAAGCAACTGGATTGCACTTTTTACAGCATCAGACTTTGTTGCTTTACCATTTTCTGACGTTTTGGTCTTCAATAGTTTTGCAGGAAGCTTTTTGATAATTTTTCCAGCTTCCTTTTTAGCGGCTTTCTTAGGAGCTGCTGCTTTTTTAGGCGCAGAAACTTTTTTTGCAACAACTGCTTTTTTAGAAACTACTGCCTTTTTTGCGGGTGCTGCTTTTTTTGCAGTCGCAACTTTTTTAGGAGCAGTAACTTTTTTTACCGGAGATTTTTTTGCAGCGATCTTTTTTGCAGGAACTTTCCCCGCTAATGCTGGGGTTGATTTTGTAGAAATAGTTTTCTTTATAGCCATTAATTGAAATTCTCAGTTTTATTTCGTTCTTTACACTACTGTTTTTGATGGTTTTAAGGTACAAAAATAGTCAAATCTTTCGCATTTATAACAATGAAAACATTATTTGTAGGGCAAAATTGTATTCACTTAAAGTCAATAGACTCTACCAACAGTTATGCCAGTCAGTTAATGGGAGATATAAAACCTGTTGAAGGTACACTTATCTATACATTTGACCAACAAAATGGTAGAGGTCAACGAGGTAATACGTGGGAGACCGAACCCAATAAAAACGTGGCTTCCAGCTTTATTTTATATCCTTCATTTTTGCAGGCAGGCAAACAGTTTTTACTCAACAAAATCGTATCACTAGCCGTTGCTGACTTAATGGCAGAATTACTCAAGCCATCGGACAAAACAAGCGAAATCAGGATAAAATGGCCGAATGATATCTATGTTGGGTCAAAGAAAATTGCAGGTATCTTAATTGAAAACACATTACGTGAAAATAACATTCAAAGTTCAATTATCGGAATTGGAATAAATATTAATCAGACAGTATTTAATGCCGATATAAACGCAACATCTCTTGCATTGATCACGAATAAAGAATTTGATCTGATGCAGGTGCTTGAAAAACTGAGTGAATTTATTGAAGCCAGGTATTTACAATTAAAAGGCAATAAGCTGGAAAGCATTGATACATCGTACTTGCAGAATCTTTACCAATTGAATGAATGGCATAATTACACTTCTAATAATGAACTTTTTGAAGGTAAAATAATTGGAATAACTGCTATTGGGAAACTACAGGTGCTGCTAAAAACCAATGAAACTAAAGAATTTGATCTTAAAGAAATCAAGTTTGTTTAAGTTTGGGGGATTTAGATCGAAGTTTAGGACTTTTATCCTGATAAATATTTGGGCGTTCCCTTTCTGAAAAAGAAAGGGCGGGCTTTGCGCTTCAATCTTCTCCGATAAAAATCGGAGAAGGATTTTCGCTGCAATCCCTAACGCAGCTTTAACAATAGAATTTATCAATTTCAATCAACCAACTGGGTATGTTATCATTTAAATAAATGAAATGAAGGTCGAAATAAAAAAAGGTACATTTGTAAACGCAAAAAATTAATTAAACAATTAAATCTAACCATATTATGAAAGCAAAAAAAACATCCTTTTTATTATTTTTTGTCATGACCAATTTTTTATTCCTAAACGGATTTTCACAAAATGAAACGATCAGTATGAAGGACTTAGGTATTTCTATAAGTATTGATGCTCCAAAAGGCACTAAAGTGCACAAAAAAGAAAACAAGAGTGCTTCCGATTTTTCCAAGAAATATACAATTGAAGGAGCCGCTTTTTTATTAATAGTGGAGGAAATAAGTATGGTAGGGAATACTATACCTGTGGTTGTAAAAAGAAACAAAAGTTCCGATGCTTTTACTTCCGAAATAATAGAAGAATTTGAAAATGGCTATATAACAAAAACTACAGGTGAAGAAATTTATGGATTTAAATATATTGCAGCAATTGATGCAAGGAAAGGCTTTATTATTTATAATGATGACACAGCTGGAAAAAATCTGACAAAAGAAGAGGCTAAAAAATTGTTTGATTTAGCAAAAACGTCAAAAATTGTTAAATAATCGGGATCGTGAAGTTTGAAAAAACCCCTAAAGGCTTTAGAAAGCCTTTAGGGGTTTTACATTTCAATAATTATGATCTTAAGAGTCGAACCACTCTATCCTCTCTAATTGGCAAAAATTCATTATCTTTGTATTCCCTGAAAATGTATTCATGACTCTTTCAATGTGAATGCTGCGTTAGGGATTGCAGCGTAAATCCTTTTCTTGTTTAAGAAAAGATTGGAGCGGAAAGCCCGACACTTTCTTTTTCGAAAGTGGAACGCCCAAATAAAAATAATAAATTCCAAAAATCAGTAAACAACAAAAATAAAATGATCTCAGTATCCAATCTTTCTTTACGTTATGGTAAACGTGTATTATTTGACGAAGCAAGTATAAAATTCACACCTGGCAATTGTTATGGTGTAATTGGCGCCAATGGTGCCGGTAAGTCAACGTTTCTGAAAATTCTTTCAGGCGAAATTGAACCCACTACCGGACAGGTTTCTATCACTCCTGGCGAACGTTTAAGTGTATTAAGTCAAGATCACTTTGCATTTGATGCTTACCCTGTATTGCAAACCGTAATGATGGGTAACCAAAAACTGTGGGGCATTATGCAACAAAAAGATGCCATTTATGCAAAGGAGGATTTTAGTGATGCTGACGGTGTAAAAGCAGCCGAACTGGAGAATTTATTTGCGGAGATGGATGGATGGAATTTCGAGAGCGAAGCAGCCAATTTATTGAGCGATCTTGGGGTAAAAGAAGGCTATCACGATAAATTAATGAGTGAGCTTAATGGTAAAGAAAAAGTACGTGTGTTATTAGCGCAAGCGATAATCGGTAACCCTGATGTATTGCTATTGGATGAGCCTACCAACGATTTAGATGTGGAGACCATCAACTGGCTGGAAAACTTTTTAGCTAATTTTGAAAACACCGTTATTGTTGTGTCTCACGATCGTCACTTTTTGGATGCTGTTTGTACGCACATTGCAGATATTGATTTTAATAAAATTTCGGTTTATACAGGTAACTATATGTTCTGGTATGAATCCAGCCAATTGGCGCTACGTCAGCGTTCCGACCAGAATAAAAAAACGGAAGATAAACGCAAGGAGTTGCAGGACTTTGTTGAACGATTCAGTGCCAATGCTTCTAAATCCCGCCAGGCAACCAGCCGTAAAAAGTTACTGGAAAAATTAGTGATCGATGATATTAAACCAAGTGCAAGAAAATACCCTGGTATTATTTTCAAAGCTGAACGCGATTGCGGAGACCAGTTGCTTACTGTTGAAAACCTTGCTAAACGCTCACCTGAAGGTGCTCCTTATTTCTCAGACATTACATTTACGTTAAGCAAAGGTGATAAAGTAGTTATTCTTTCGAAAGAACATGTTGCCATAACTACCTTTTTTGAAATTCTCGCTGGTGCGATTAATCCTGATGCAGGCACAACAACATGGGGAGGTACGATCACAAAGTCGTATTTACCAAATGAAAATTCTAAATTCTTCACTGAAGATCTGAATTTAATTGATTGGTTGCGTCAGTTCTCAAAAGATAAAGACGAAACATATATCCGTGGCTT
>JAZKBX010000205.1:815-14293 GCA_040388455.1 Bacteroidota bacterium | reverse complement strand
ATTTCATTTCAACTGGTATGATATTTTTATTGTAAAATGGTATTAACTTTAGTTGAATTAGTAATTTTGGCTAAAGGCTGATAAACGGTGGTAAATCCTCGTTCATTGAAAATGCGCGTTAGGGATTGCAGCGTAAATCCTTTTCTTTTTAGAAAAGATTGAAGCGGAAAGCCCGCCCCTTCTTTTTTAAGAAGGGGACGCCCCAATGAAAGTTTTAGCAAATTATTTTTATTTACCTTTATCAGCAAATATTACCAACCAGTATATAATTCAGCAAATCCGAGAACCAAAAATCCCAAATCCGAAATTGGACCTATGACCATACTAAATTCAATAGCCAGTTGGTGGATGAAGAAGCGAATGCATCAGATCGAGCTTTTTATGAAGTATCCGAATGATGTGCAGGATGAGTGTTTGCGTAAACTGATCACATCAGCAAAAGATACTGATTGGGGCCGTTTCCATGATTTTAAAGGCATACACAATCACGAACAATTTAAATCTATTGTCCCGATCCAAGATTACGATACACTGAAACCTTTTATTGACAGGGTTCGCAGAGGGGAGCAAAACATTTTGTGGAATACTGAAATAAAGTGGTTTGCAAAATCATCTGGGACCACCAACGATAAAAGCAAATTTATTCCGGTAAGTAAAGAGTCATTGGAAGAGTGCCATTACAACGGAGGGCGCGACATGATATCAATTTATTGTTCGCTTTATCCGGAAACACAGTTATTTACAGGGAAAAATTTAGGGTTGGGAGGAAGCTTAGAAACCGATAGTTTTGGAAGTTATGAATCGCAGAATGGTGACCTATCAGCCATTGTAATGAATAATTTACCTATGTGGGCTGAATTTTTTCGATCTCCTGATCTATCAATTGCCTTAATGGATAAATGGGATGAAAAAGTGGAGAAACTATCCAATGCCATAATTGATGAGAATATTATAAGTCTTGCCGGGGTGCCTTCCTGGATGTTGTTAATTATGAAGCGTGTGCTGGAAATTACCGGTAAAAAGTCCATTGGAGAGGTTTGGCCGGACCTGGAAGTATATTTTCACGGAGGAGTAAACTTTAGCCCCTATAAAGAGCAATTTAAAACAATATTCAATAAGGCGGATATGAATTACCTGGAGTTATATAATGCTTCGGAAGGTTTTTTTGGAATTCAGGATCAACGCAATTCAAATGAATTATTGCTGATGCTGGATTATGGGATCTATTACGAGTTTATGCCAATAAGTGAATTGGGGGTTACAGAATCAAAAACATTATCACTATATGAGGTTTCAACAGGCGAAACTTACGCGCTGGTGATTTCCACCAATGCAGGTTTGTGGCGTTATATGCTAGGCGATACAATTCAATTTACATCGCTTGATCCTTTTCGTTTTAAAATTACCGGCCGAACAAAACATTTTATGAATGCTTTTGGAGAAGAAATAATAGTTGATAATGCTGATAAGGCTTTGAGCATTGCTTGTGAAAAATCAGGCGCGCAAATAAAAGAATACACTGCAGCTCCTGTTTATATGGAGGGTAATGAAAATGGTGCACATGAGTGGCTCATTGAATTTGAAACGCAACCAAGTACCATCGAATATTTTACAGAAATGCTTGATAATGCATTGAAATCGATCAATTCGGACTATGAAGCGAAACGTTATCGAAATTTGATATTGAAGCAGCCCATTGTTAGATCTCTTCCAAAGGATACCTTTTACAAATGGTTTGAATCAAAAAATAAATTGGGCGGCCAGCATAAAGTACCTCGCTTATCTAACGAAAGAAAACATGTAGAGGAGATATTACAGTTAATTTAACAATTGAGCATTATCTTTAGGTAATAAGTAATATTTGAAAATCGGATTATGAAATTGAAATTTTTGGTTCCAACTGTGATCATACATATTACATTATACCTATTACATTTTACCTCTTTTGCCCAACTCAATTTTAACATCGTTTCTACTATCGATGTTCAGGCTGATTTTTTCTCAACCGATAATCAGGGCAATGTGTATGTGGTAAGGGCAAATGAACTTACTAAATATGATAAAAAAGGTAAATTGCTATATAAATACAGTAATAAAAATTTTGGCAATATAGATTTTGTTGATGCTTCCAATATGCTTCGACTGTTGGTGTTTTATAAAAATTTTTCACAAATTGTTTTTTTAGATAATACATTGAGTTTAAATGGCGAGTTGGTGAGCCTTGATAAAATTGGGTTTCAACAAACTCAATTGGTGTGCTCCTCTCACAATAGCGGCTTGTGGCTATATGACCAGCAAAATCTGGAACTGGTGCGCTTAGATCAAACCCTTGCTAAAATACAACAAACCGGAAATTTGAGTTTATTATTGAATATAGATATGCAGCCCAATTATTTAATGGAATATGATAATAAAGTTTATCTCAATAATCCTTCAACTGGAATTTTAATTTTTGATATTTATGGCACGTATTACAAGACCATACCAATAAAAATGGTAAAGAGTTTTCAGCCAATAGGCGATCTGATATATTTTATTTCTGATAATAAAGTAAAAGCATACAATACAAAAACTACAGAAGAGCAGGTGTTTGAAACGCCTTCAGCCGAATTTCAAAATTTTAGATTAGAAATGGGTGTTTTATTCCTCCAAGCTCCTAAAGCAATTTCTATATATACGGCTCAATAATCTTATTTATCCCAATTAGCGTGGCGAAATACCGGATCTTTTATTTCCAGCTTGTTTTCAGAGCCGAAGAAATCAGCCTTGTAAAAAAAGCTTAAACTTCTCAAAAAAACTTATCCACAATTTTCATTTTTTTGCCTGACTAACATACTAGTTTTTGTATTTTCGTTTACGTTTTTTCGGAGAGGTTATTTTCTTTTATTCAGGATCTCTTAAAACCATACTTTTTTACAATTAAAACTTCTTTAAAAAATTATTCTTTTTAATTATGCATATAGCAATAGCAGGTAACATCGGATCGGGTAAAACTACGCTTACTACTCTTTTATCAAAACATTATAAATGGGAGTCTCATTTTGAAGATGCAGATGATAATCCATATTTAAATGATTTTTACGAAGACATGCAACGATGGTCATTTAATTTGCAGGTATACTTTTTAAATAGTCGTTTCGGGCAAGTTCAGCAAATTCGCAATAATGGGAAAACCGTTATTCAGGATAGAACTATTTATGAAGATGCGTATATTTTTGCTCCTAACCTGCATGCAATGGGCTTAATGACCACGCGTGATTTTGAAAACTATTTTGCGTTGTTCAAATTGATGGAGTCATTTATTACTCCGCCAGATCTGTTAATTTATTTGCGTGCCTCTGTTCCTACTTTGGTAAATCAAATTCAAAAGCGTGGGCGCGATTATGAAAATGCTATTCGTTTAGATTATTTAAAACGTTTGAACGAACGTTATGAAGCATTTATCAGTTCTTACGAGGTGGAGCATGCAGGTGCTAAACTTTTGATAATTGATGTTGACAATAATAATTTTCTTGAAAATCAGGAAGATCTGGGTCTTATCATTAACAAAATTGATGCTGAGATAAACGGGTTGTTTTAAAGCGGATATTGGACAATTGACAACTTACAATTGACAATGAACAATGAACAATGAACAATGAACAATGACAATGGACAGCAAACACTATTAACAACTAACATCCAACATCTAACATTATTTAAAATGGCATTAGAAGAAAAAATAAACTCGGATATTAAAACAGCTATGTTAGCAAAGGATGCAGCAAGGTTAGATGCACTACGTGCGGTAAAATCTGCTATATTATTGTTAAAGACTTCTCCGGAAGGATATAATGATGATACTGAAATAAAGGCATTGCAAAAAATGGTAAAGCAACGCAAGGAAACAGCTGAAATATATGTAACACAAAGTCGCAAAGATCTTGCCGATGTGGAATTGTTTCAAGCTGGAGTTATTGAGGCTTATTTACCAAAACAAATGAGTGAAGAAGAAATAAAATCGGAAATCGCTAAAATCATTTCATCTGTGGGCGCTTCGTCACCTGCTGATATGGGGAAGGTGATGGGAGTTGCTTCAAAGCAATTAGCAGGTAAAGCTGATGGCAAAATTATTTCGATAGTGGTAAAAGAGTTGTTGAGCAAGTAGTTTACGGATAACGAATTGTAGCGAATTTACGAATCTGGGTATTAAATAAAACCAATACAGATTCGTAAATTCGTTTTTTTTATTCGTTATCTGTACCTGATATTAAAAGTACGATTGTTTATATTTGAAAAAAAAATTAAAGTGGGATTTGTATCCCTAAAGTCAGGATGTTTTCAAATGTCCAGAAATGCGCTAGCAACTTGCAGAAACCCCGGCTTATTGCAAGGGTGCTGTTAGTGGATTCCCTTCTTTTCTCTTAATGCAGTTGTATGAATTTTCATAAACTGTTTATCCTATCTCACTTGCTATTTGTGCTAAAGTAACTGTCACACTATCCTGTAAAAAAGATTTCAGATTGTGTTCAAGTTCTTTAATGTCCGCTTCCAATGAAATAATATGTGGCTTAATATCAAGAGGCAAACTTGTTATTAAATTATTATCCTGTCCTTTTCTGCTGAACCCATTTGTTTTCTTCGTGCCATTGGATGCTTCAATGAACTCCAAAAATGCTCCAACGGCAATTGTTGAATCGTCATAGCCAAAATGATGAATAGAAATTACAAGCCAATATTGTCTTTCCTTTGAAAGAACAAAAGAAAGTTTGAACCAACCTCTTGGAAGTGTTCTATTGAAAAAATAATCATGTGTCTTAGCGTAATCAACTATTTGATGGTTGTAGTGAAAATAATCTTCCGATTCAGGATACGAACTATTGAGATAAATCTTTGCCATTGATTCATCAATCTTTTTACGCAATTCAATTAAAGTTTCATTAAGAACAGATTTAGAGAAATCAAAGATTTTAATTCTGTTATTTTTAATCTTATCAAGTCGCCCTTTCTGCAATCCTTGTTTCCAAGTTCCAAGTTTTTGAGTGAAGACATCGGTAATTTCTTCTAAAGATTTTTTTGAAACAGGAGATTCAAGTCTAAGATTTAATACCTCTTCAATATTCCTCTTTTCAACTTCACAAAAGTAATCAACAAGATTTTGCGGGTCATTATTGTCAGCCAATTCCAAACTGTCAATATATTTTTTCTTTTCGTTGCCTTTAACTGTAAATGGAAAAAGTCCATGACGTATAAGAATCAAACTTGCTAATAATCTTGCAAGTCGTCCGTTTCCGTCTTGAAACGGATGAATTTGAGTAAAGGTGTGATGAAACCAAGCAGAAATAATTACTGGTTTTATTTTTCTTTCTTCTAAGTCAGCATGAATTGAAATCAGTTTCTCAATTTCAGAATCAACATGAATAGGTGGGCAATAAAGAAATATTGTTCCATCAGCCCTTTTGGGATTATTATCAAACTTTTTGAATTGTCCTTTGAGTAATGGAACTTGAATAAGTTTGCCTAAAGTATCAATCGCATCGGTTGTATCTTGGTGTTGAGTTATGAGTTGGTGTAATTCAAGAATAAAACCTTTTGTAATCTGTCTGTCTTGCTTTACAACATCAAAGACAAAATCAATTGCGTCAAAGTGGTCTTTAAGGTAGGCGATTAATTGCTTTGGAGGAATATTTGTGTCTCCATGCTGGAGATACGATTCAACAAACCCTTCCTTAATAAAAGTTTGTGTTATCCCTTCTTTTAGGTCGTAAAGTTTTTCAACGATCCCTGTTTCAATTGCATGTTGTCGTTTAAGTTTGTTAAGGAACTCTGCGTATTCAGTTGAACCTTCTTTTAGTTGGTCTCTCTTACGAAACCATGAAGGAGCTAAGTCGTCAAGCTTTGATGTGTTTGCTGTTAACCATTTGTCATCAAACTTGATGGGGTGCCAAATTGTAATTTGTTTTTCCATATTATATTTTATTATCCATATTATTAATTGCAAAATTAGTATTTAAAGACGAAAACCGTTTATTCAAAGCACAAACAGTTCATGGTTGCAATGTCCTCATAGGGTTCCGCTAACTGTTCAATTACGTAGTCATTCAAAAATACAGTTTGTATCTAATAATTTTAAAGTGGAATTTGTATCCCTAAAGTCAGGATGTTTTCAAATGTCCAGAAAGAATGATTGGCCTTTCCTGCACCCTTTACCAATACATTTAAATAATTTGCATAGGTGCCTTTGGCTGTATACTCTATAAAAATGTGTTTGAATGCATCTAAACGAAGACCTGTTTCAACACCGGTAACGTATCCGGCAATATGAAAACGATTATTCAACCGTTCACCAAAAAGAGTTACATCTGTTTTAGGGATCACAATACCTGCCCCTAATTTAATGATTCCGCTTAACCAATATTTTTTGTTTGCCGAAACTAAAAAACGTTGACGTTTTATCCCATTGAACATCAAAAAATTAGCCCCATCGGTATGTTCAAATTTTAA
Organism: Bacteroidota bacterium; assembly: GCA_040388455.1. Lineage (GTDB taxonomy): Bacteria > Bacteroidota > Bacteroidia > 2-12-FULL-35-15 > 2-12-FULL-35-15 > 2-12-FULL-35-15. Next base: position 7,810 of record JAZKBX010000205.1, on the reverse strand, counting down.
AAAATCCTTAGGACTCAATAGTGTATCCGTATCAATTGTTTGCCCATGTATAGTGCCTTTTACACGAAGGATTTGATAATCTACCATCACATATTTGGTATGGTCAAAATTTATTTCAATACCCAGATCTCGTTTGTCGTTAAAGTAATATCCTAAACGATAAACATATTGAGGAATTGTAAGATCAGTTCTTAAAATGTCTTTAAATCCTGGACGGTCTTTCGCTTTGGCGCCATAAACTGTAAAATCGAAGGAATCATAATTCCCTGTAACCGGATTATATTCGCCAGAAGTATTTTTAAAATGAAGGTCACTTTTTGAGAACCAGTCTTTGTTGTATCCCCATGAAAAATAAAAACTTCCTTTTCCTAAAGTGTTTTGTCCGGGACAATCACAAATTTCCTGAGAAACGGTACTGTTTAAAATTCCTAAAATTATTAATGTTATAAGAAAAAACTTTTTTTGCATTACGAGTTAAATAAAGTTGAAAAAAAATGAATTAAATGAAAACACCATCTGCTAAACGGAAAGAAGCATGAAATAATAAGGCAAATTGCTTTTTAGAAGTTGTTGGATATTTATTGACCATTAATAAGATGAGTTCTATAACCCTGAATAACAAGCTAAGGAAGTATTGTAACCTTTTAATTATTTTATATAAAGGTATATAATCTATCATTATAAACCAATAAAGATATCATTGATAAGTGATAAAAAAATCAATATTAATTTATCAATGGTTATATCCTGGATAAATTAACCATCAATTTCCTAACATCCTCAAGCATTTCCAAACAATATTCAGATCATTTTCAATTTTATAATCCTTGGAGTATGCCAAATGCAGGCGGTTTCGCCAGTCGGATGAAATATTGGTTTTTTTTATGGCATCAGTAGGAGAGAGTACAGATGGTTTTAATTTAGGTAAGTGTTCATGGGCCTCCTTACCATACCCTACCCAGGATTTGAAATTGAAAAGAACAGAAAAAATATTTTTGATAAACCCGGTTTTAGAATATTGAAATAAAATTAAAATAGGTGAAAGTATTATAAACAAAAGACTTGCAAGTATATCAAACAAACGTTTGTTGCGTTTATTTTTTGGTTTACTGATGGAATTTACATCAATAATGTACAGATCCCCCGCAGTGTCAATGGAGTTGCTACCTATGATAGACAGGCTTTCCGGAGGTGCTATTTTAAAATCAACATCAGCCGAAACAAGGGTGTACATATAATCAATGATACCTTGTGATGAAATATCACGGGAGCAAAAAATCACTTCATTGATCTTATAGATCTCAATTACCTCTTCTATCTGGTTAATGTTCCCAACATAATCAGGGTGATTATTCCCAGTATCATCAGCACTTACAAAACCTAGAAAACTAGAGTTGATACTTGTTTGTTTTAGTAGTCCGTTTACGCGTTCAAACTCTTCTTGCTTACCTATTATTATGATGCGTTTGCTTTTATCAGGATTAAGGTTGAACGCCTTCAGGCCAATGAAATGAAGCGCTAAGCGTGAAATTAAATAGGATAATACTACCCATCCCATTCCAAATAGGATCAAGGCACGTGAAAAACGATACGCTTCAGGTAATAAAGAGTACCCAATCAAAATTATTCCAGTTCCTATTATCACACCTCGTAAGATCTGGAATAACCTTACCGGTTTGTCATATCCCCCGCTGAGATAAACTGCAAACATCCAGATAAGAATATAAGCCGTGAAGGCTATATTAACAAGTGAATCGGAGTAAGAACCACCTTCAATAAATTGAATATTTTTTCCATATTGATTTTTAATGAATAACAATCCAATCATAATTAATACAAAATCAAAAGCAGGTAATGCAATGGATTTTAAAAATCGAATTGTTATTGCTACTCCGGCACGCAGGTATATTGCAAAATTAATTAACACCGAAAATAATTTTGCATTGTTTTGTGAAAAATGTTTCTGAGCAAAAATCACCATTGCCCTGTAAAAAACAAATACATAGTTTACACTGCTTTTCTTCGTGCTTTCCCCTTTATAATGGATAATTCGCGTTTCAGGAAAATAATAATTTTTATACCCACCTAAAATAATCCGGTAGGAAAGATCGATATCTTCGCCATACATAAAAAATGTTTCGTCCAGCATACCCACTTTATCCAATGTGGTTTTACGTAACAGCATAAATGCACCTGCAAGTATTTCTATTTCGTGGATCTTATCTTCATCTAAAAAACCAAGGTGATATTTTCCAAATGTTTTTGATTTAGGAAAAATTTTAGAGAGGCCGATCATTTTATAAAAGGCGACTGAGGGAGTGGGTAAGCCACGTTTTGATTCGGGTAAAAAATTTGCTCTTCCATCCAGCATTTTTACACCCAATCCTCCTGCATCTGGATGGGAATCCATGAATGCGATAACTTTTTCAAATGTATCCTCTTCTACTACAGTATCAGGATTCAAGAGCAATATATATTCGCCTTTTGCAATTTTGATCGCTTGATTATTTGCGTATGAAAAGCCGGTGTTTTTTTTGTTTTCTATTAATTGTATTTCCGTCCCGCCAAAGCGCGATTTAAGCATTGCTATAGAACCATCCACAGAATTATTATCAACAACAAAAATTTCGGTACTAACATTTTTTGCAGCTTTTAAAACAGAATGCAAGCATTGCTCCAAAAAGTGTTGAACGTTGTAATTGACAATGATTACTGATAATTTCAAAAGATGTGCTAATTAGTTGATGTGCAGATGTGCTAATTTAGTTGATGTGCTGATTATTGATGCCACTGTGCTGATTTATCATCATATTTTAAATTAATCAGCACATCATTTAATTGACAATGAATTTTCATATAAAATCCGATTAATGATGGAACGGCCCAGAGTGATCTCATCAGCGTATTCTAATTCGTCACCAATTGAAATACCGCGTGCAATAGTACTGATAGTCAGATTAAATTCTTTCAATCGTTTATAGATATAAAAATTTGTAGTATCACCTTCCATTGTAGTGCTCAATGCCATTATCACTTCTTTGATCTCGCCATCAGCAGCTTTTTTTACAAGTGTTTCAATATTCAGATCGCTCGGTCCAATGCCATCCATAGGAGAGATGATCCCGCCTAAAATGTGGTATGCCCCCCTGTATTGTTGTGTGTTTTCAATCGCCATAAAATCGCGGATATCTTCTACAATACAAACTGTAGTATGATCGCGGTGAGGATTAGCACATACTTCACATAAAGTTTTGTCGGAAACATTATGACATTTTTCGCAATAGCGAAGTTCGGTACGTAATTTTATAAAGGCGTTACCAAATTGTTCCACATCATTTTTGTTCTGCTTCATCAAATGCAATACAAAGCGCAATGCAGTACGTTTGCCAACCCCTGGCAGCTTACTGAATTCGTTAACAGCTTCTTCAATTAATTTTGACGAAAAATTCATATTTCAAAAATACGATTTTTTTATTGAAATTTAAATAAGGTTAATAATTTCTACGAAATCCTATTCCACAAATTAAGAATAAAAAAACGAATTACGAATCTGTGTTTGCTGCTTTTAACATACAGATTCGTACATTCGTACAATTTAGTAATTTGTAGAATAATAATTAGTTGTAAAATGAAACTTCACCGGACCCTTGTACAAGCCATAGTAGGAACCCTGCAACAAATTTTTGTTGAACGGGTTTACGCGGATAAAGCAGTGGAGCAAATTCTGAAACAAAATCCCCGATGGGGCTCACGCGACAGGCGCTTTATTGCTGAAACTACCTATGAGATGGTACGATGGTGGCGTTATATTTCCGAATCATTTTGTCCATCAGGGGCCGGAAAAGTTAATGTTGAAGAAGCAATTGGCACTGAGTATTTTTATAAACTTTTTGCCACCTGGCAAATTTTGAAAGGTAATGATTTACCTGACTGGGAAGAATTTTCCAGTATTGACAAAAGTCAAATAGTAAAGAATGCAGAACAAGTAAAATTGACACGCAAGTATCGTGAATCAATTCCAGATTGGCTAGATGAACTGGGTGCGCAAGAGTTGGGAGATGCAATTTGGGGGAATGAGTTACATGAATTAAATAGGGAGGCACAGGTAGTTTTACGTGTAAATACTCTTAAAACATCATCAGAAGAGTTAAAAGATAAATTACTTACTCAAGGAATTGGGATTGAAACAAAGAATAGCACCTCTCCCTTATTTGAAAGCATAAAGAGAGATGCCTTTGTGCTTTCAAAACGGCAGAACCTTCACCAACTTAATGAATATAAAGAAGGGCTGTTTGAAATACAAGATGCTTCTTCGCAATTAATTGCTCCATTTTTACAATTGAAGGAAGGTATGAAGGTTATAGATGCCTGTGCAGGGGCAGGAGGCAAATCTTTGCACATTGCTGCTATGATGAAGAACAAAGGCGAAATCATATCGATGGATATCGAAGAACGTAAATTAACAGAGTTAAAAAGACGTGCCAATAGGGCAGGAGTGAGGATAATAAAAACGCAGTTGATCAATGCTGCTACCATTTCAAAATTTAAAAACACTGCGGATAGATTATTACTTGATGTGCCTTGCTCCGGATTAGGTGTTATTCGCAGAAATCCGGATGCAAAATGGAAATTGAATTTAGATTTTATTGATCAAATTCAAAAAACGCAACAGGAAATTATTTGTAATTATTCTCAAATGCTTAAGTCCGGAGGTATTATGGTATATGCCACTTGCAGTATTTTGCCAAGTGAAAACCAACAGCAGGTTGAGGCTTTTTTAATTAAGAATAAAAATAATTTTGAATTTATAGAGGACAGGAAAGTATTACCGAGTGAAGGTTTTGATGGCTTTTATATGGCTGCGATCAGGAAAAAGTAAGTGTTTTGCTTTAAAATGACTTTTATTATTAAAATGATTTTTTATTCTTTATATATTTCTTAAAAAATGAACTCCATGGATTCAAACCAAATTGAATTAATTAAGAGCATAGATGATATAAATAAATTAGTTTGGAATACACGTGGAGTACCTTTAAATGGTGTTGATTTGTATAAAGAATGCTCTGAAGCTTTGGAGAATGCTAAATCTATTAATTATAAATTTGGTGAGGGCCAATGCCTTTTAAATTTAGGGATGGGGTCTTTTATTTTAAAACATGATTCTAATTTAGCCCTATCACAGTTACAAGAAGCGAATCTACTGTTTAAAGACCTGAAAAATGAAAAATGGATTGCAAATTCATATCTGACAATTGGAATAGTATTCAATAGTTTGGGGAAACCTGAATCCGCTTTATCAAATGCATTAAGGGGGATTAGCTTTTACGAAAAAAATGCTGATGATATTATTGACAGAACAATGGCTTTTTATGTTTTAGGTACTGTTTATAAGGATTTAAAAAAATATATTGAATCAGAAAGGTATTATAAAATCGGTATTTCCCGTGCCATTATAACTGATGATTCACTTTGGATCGGTCGTATATTTTCAGGACTTTCAAACATATATTCGATTCAGGAAAAATATGATGAAGCTATTGCTATGGGGTTTAAAGCACTTGATATTCTGAAATCGGAGAAAAACACTATTGCGGAAAGTCGTGCTTTAAATGACATTGGAGCCATTTATAAAAAACAAAAAAAATACGTTGAGGCTTTAGAGTATATATCTAGGGGGTTAGAAATTCGAGAAGCTCTTGATCTGAAGCAATTTGCTTTATCAAGCCACATTGATATTGCTGAATTGTTTTGTGAAATTGGACAAAATGAAAATGCAATTATTCACCTTAAAAAAGCTGAGCAAAAAGCGATTGACACCAACCTATTATCAAGACTTTCTAAAATATACCATGATCTTGCCTCAATTTATAAGTCAATTTCTGACTTTCAACAAGCTCTTATTTATAATGAAAAGTATGTTAAGATAACTATTGATACTCATGAAAACGAAATTGAAAACAAAATTAATAGTTTGCATACTGAACTCTTACGAGAAAAAGAGGCGGAAATTGAAAGGTTAAAAAATGTGGAACTAAAATCTGCTTATGATCTGATTGAAATAAAGAACAAAGAAATTCTTGATTCAATTAATTATGCAAAGCGTATTCAATATGCGCTTTTGGCTCATGAAGAATTGCTGAATGATAATTTGAAAAATTATTTTGTTCTGTTTAAGCCTAAGGATATTGTTAGTGGGGATTTTTATTGGGCAACAAAAAAAGGTGACGATTTTTTTCTTGCTTGCTGTGATTCTACCGGTCATGGAGTACCAGGCGCGTTTATGAGTTTATTAAATATTTCTTTTTTAAATGAAGCAATTAATGAAAAAAATATACTTAGTCCTGATCAGGTATTAAATCATGTTCGTGATCGTTTGATTCAGAACCTTGATGGTGGACAGGATGGAATGGATGCAACTTTATTAAAAATTAATAAAAATAAGATAAGTTATGCATCTTCAAATAATTCACCATTGCTTATACGTGATAAAGAACTGATCCTGCTTAATGCTGATAAAATGCCTGTGGGTAAGGGTTATAAGTCTGAAAGCTTCAGGCTTTATGGTGTAGATGTAAAAGAGGGAGATACTTTATATTTTTTTACTGATGGTTTCGCAGATCAGTTTGGTGGGCCTGATGGAAAAAAATATAAGTATAAGCAGTTGGCCAATCTACTTCTTTCTAATGTTGATGAAGGTATGGAAGTTCAAAAAGAAAGATTAAATGATGTCTTCAATAGCTGGCAAGGAAATTTAGAGCAGGTTGATGATGTTTGTATCATCGGAATTAAATTTTAAAGCGGAATTTAGATAAGGTGTTTTTAATAGGACCAAACCTTATTCTAATTGCTTGTTTTATATCATTTGTATTAACTACTCCTTTAAGAATCTTAATGCAGTCGCTCAGCTTTTGCTCATGGATAATTCTACTTTCCATTTCGGAATTAAAGAAGGGAGGCTCAAGATATATCCACCAACCATCGCCATTATTTCTTTC
>JAZKBX010000205.1:0-805 GCA_040388455.1 Bacteroidota bacterium | reverse complement strand
GTTTTATATCAATTGTATTAACAGTTCTCCAATGATTAACTGCGGATGAATCTATAAAAAAAGTCCAACAGTAATGTTGGACTTTTTTTATAAAAATGTAAAAATTCGTTATTCCAACCTTACATATGTATCACCTCGCCATAAGCAGCAGCGGCAGCTTCCATAATAGCTTCACTCATTGTTGGATGAGGATGAACTGTTTTAATAAGTTCATGTCCTGTAATTTCTAATTTTCGAGCAACAACTATTTCCGCGATCATTTCGGTAACGTTTGCGCCAATCATGTGAGCACCTAACAATTCACCATATTTTGCATCAAAAATTAATTTTACAAAACCGTCTTTCGCACCGGCAGCGCTAGCTTTACCACTTGCTGAGAATGGAAATTTACCTACTTTTATTTCGTAACCGGCTTCTTTTGCTTTTGCTTCAGTATATCCAACGGATGCAATTTCTGGTTGGCAATACGTACAGCCCGGAATGTTATTGTAATCTAATGCTTCAGGAGAATGTCCGGCAATTTTTTCAACACAAATAATTCCTTCTGCCGATGCAACGTGCGCTAATGCTTGTCCGCCAACACAATCGCCAATTGCATAATAGCCCGGCATATTTGTTTGGTAGAAAGGATTTGTTAAAATTTTTCCTTTATCGGTTGCAATGCCAACATCTTCCAATCCTAAATTCTCGAGGTTCGCTTGAATTCCAACGGCAGAAAGGACGATATCACATTCAATAATTTCTTCTCCTTTTTTTGTTTTAATTTTCACTTTGCAATTATCCCCTTTTGTATCCACGCTTTCAA
>JAZKBX010000204.1:8857-11049 GCA_040388455.1 Bacteroidota bacterium | reverse complement strand
TTTATTTGGGCGTTCCTTTTCTTAAAGAAGAAAAGGGCGGGCTTTCCACTTCAATCTTTTCTAAACAGAAAAGGATTTACGTTGCAATCCCTTACGCAGCATTATCCTCTTTGAGAAGAGTCTTAAATCATTATAAAGAATCACGGAAGTTGGAGTTAGAGCGTATTCTGGGGTGGAACTTCTTCTCCATTTTTCTTTTTCGCAAATAACAAAAAGCTATTCAGGAATGCATAAAAAGTAACACCAGCCTGTGTTTCTAGGGTATCTTCTGTGAAAAAGGAGAAAATCGCAATAATGAAAAAGGTGATGTATAGATAATTGAATCCTGTTTTTTTGTTCAATAAAGGATAGATCAATGTTATCAGAAACCAAAGCAAACCAATAATACCAAAGGCTACGGTAATTGCTAAATATTGATTGTGCGACCTTAATCGCCACCTTTGGCCCAGGGAAGAATCCTTTTTTATATATTCCTGTTCAAAAGCCCTTGGAACATCCCCGGTACCTACACCCAAAAATAAATTTTTTTGTATGATGCTTAATGCGGTTCTCCAGTATTCAAGCCGTTGCGTAAGGGAGTGTCCGTTTACTTGTCCCGTTTTTCTGTATAAATCAATTTCCCAGAAGGTTTCATATATTCTACCTCTTAGACTACTGATATCTTGATAATTTATATTGGTAATGCCATTCTCAATGGCTTTGACTTCTTTATCTGTCAATAAAAAAACGGCATCAGCGTCTTTTCTCACTCCTTTTGATGTTAAAAAGCGAAAAAGTGTAAAATAAACAGTGTTCCACTTCAGATCTTTATTGTCAATTTTAATAGCACTTCGTTTATTCCATGAGTCTTGCAATTCATTAATGCAATAATACATCCATATCAGGTGGCCGTTTTCAGATACTTTAGAGTGTATATCATGCTCGTATTTATTGCCTAGTGAAGTATGGGTATCCAGTTTATTAAAATCAACAATTTCTTTCTGTTTATTTTCAGCAGCTATTGAATTTATATAAAAAGTCAAGAGGATCATTGAACTAAAAAGCAGGAATAAAGCACCATATCTGAAAAGTTTATTTTTTGATGACTCGGCAGTTTTTTTACTTGATTTAAGGGCAGTATAGATCGTTAATACAACTAATGTAACAGATAGGGCCATTAAACCGGTTATCGATTCCATAACAATTAGAAAAAACGCCAACCAAAGAATAACGCCAGACCATATTATTTTGCTAAAAACACGTTGAGCGTTAAAAATAAAATACGATGAAATAAAAATAGCAACGCAGATCAATAGTGCAAACCGAATATGAGAAATAAAAATAGAAATGTCGCGGATATCAATTACTGGGCGGTGGATCACATTAATTAAGATGAGTGAACTAATAATGGTTCCAATAATTACAGCACCTACCAGCAGCTTCAAAATAGTATCAAATAATTTTTGGGAAAGCGGTTTTGATGTGGAAATAATCAGTGGTAATATAAATAGGGGGGCCTTAATACGGATATCTTTAAAGGCGTAAGCGAAGTCTGAAGTATAAGAGAGTCCGATAAAATGCAAAAGTAATATAGAGCTTACTATAAGGGCTGTTTTGTTTTTCCAAAAGGCAGTAAATTTATTTTTAAGATCCCATTCTAATAGCCAATTGCAAGCCAATATGATCTGAGACAGGCTCATCAAAAATTTTGATAATGGCAATCCGGCCACTAATATCATTAATGCAAAAATGTAGATATAATAATGAACCTTTTCGGGAAACAGAGCCTTCATAAAAATTTGAAGAGTTATTTTAGGAATGAAACGCAGATATTGTAAATAAATTGTACCGTTCAAACTCTATCCACTTCTCTTTGCCTGAACAGGGGCAGAAAAATAGTGCTTTTTTAGATTATTTCATTGTTTTGTTTAATATATTCTTCGAATTTTTTACCTCTTCTAGCTCAATTTTATATCCACTAGAGGTTAAAATTTCTATACATTGTTTAAATAAAAGAAATAGTCTAAAAAAGATTTTCGCGCCTCCGGGTAGCATTTTGAATATAATTTTTGTTTTAAATTAAAAAAGCGTCCTGTTAAAGAAATCCATTTATATCTTTGATAATTAATTCGGAAAACAGCCAAACGATTAATTGTAGAGTCGTTTTTTTTGAATAGAAAAATGTAAAATTGTATTGAATGAAAAAATATATT
>JAZKBX010000204.1:0-8847 GCA_040388455.1 Bacteroidota bacterium | reverse complement strand
TTTTCATTTCTTTTAGTGGTTATTGTTTTTATTTTATTTTCCCTAGCAGCGATTCTTTTTTTATTGTTTCCATTTTATTCTACTGAAAGCATTTCTTCTATTGATAAAAGCAAATTCGTTTCCATCCAAAATGAAAAATTCAGTTTAAACGGTAAACTGTTTTACCCTATCACAATCAATTACATTGTAGGAATGCAGGCAGATAAGGACTCTTTGTGGCCATCTTCTTTTATAGCATATAACCAGGATGCGAAATTTCAGTTCATAACAAAAGATTCATGTTTGATGCAGCTAAAAGCAGAAATGGATTTAATAAAGGAGATGGGGTTTAATTCGGTACGATTAGTTGGAATAGGCGAGGAATCAATGGCAGATGAATTTATCGGACGATTAAGTGTAGGAGCCAAAATTGGCAATTTAAAAGATACGACCATTGAACTTTGGAGTGAGGAGAATTATAAAAAATATTTTGGTGCAATTGCCCAAGTGCTTGACATAGCGAATGCTTCGGGATTAAAAGTGATTTTATTGGTACGTATGTCGGCAGATGTTAAAGGCACAGAAATTCATTTGCAAAAACTTGTTCATCATTTCAGAAATGATACAACCATTATGGCGTATGATTTATTTAATGAACCTTTATATTTTGATGTACCGGAAAGGGACAAGAAAGTGGTTTTTAAAACAATGAAACGGTGGGCGGCAATAGCAAAAAAAAATGCGCCCAATCAATTAATTACAATAGGATTAACCGGCATACGAGAAGTCTTTGAGTGGGATCCCGCTATTCTGGACGTGGATTTTATTTCCATTCATCCTTACGAATATGAACCGGAGCAAGTTAGAAACGAAATGTATTGGTATGCTAATTATATTAAAAAACCATGGATAATAGGTGAAACAGCTATTCCTGCTGACAATGATTCCATAAGTTATGAAACACAAGCACAATTTGCTCACAAAACGCTGAAGCAGGCTTATAATTGCGGTGCCATCGGATTTTCCTGGTGGCAATACAAAGATGTTGAATGGCATAGTTATCATGCCAATTTTATGGGTGTTGTGAACTGGAAAGGAGAAACAAAAACGATAAAGGAAAATATTCCTGTTAGAGGAACCGTAAAACCTCTTGTTGAAGAGTTTAAAAAATTTGACCCTAGAGCAAAGAAGGATAGCTGTGTGTGCCTGCCCAACTATTATAACTATTCCCAACATAAAGATTGCAGAATTATTGGTGTTTTACATGATGAGGAAGGAAAACCGCTTCAAGGTGGTGTTATTTTAGTATGGAATGAATATTGGTCTCATTCATATCATACCATAACAAAACCGGACGGCAGTTTCGAACTTCTGGGGGATTTCCCTTTTTATCATTGGATGGCTTCAGCAAGTTCTTATTCAATGATCCGTGCTGATGTATTACCTGATACAGCAAAGAAATTCGCGGATGGGATCCCAACAATGAACATTGGCAGCCTGAAAGTAGCTAAGCTGTCGTTTGTGAAATAAATTTACAAATTAAGTATTTATAACATCAATTCGTAATAATTTTTCGCACTATTTTATAATCCTGAATTTTTCCTGACTAGCAATTGAATCACTATTAGCGAAAATCTGGAATGATTTATTATCTACACTCAAGTATTTACCATTAGCGGCAAGGAAGGCAACCGAATTATTTTCAAGATTGATAATTGTAAATGTTTCCCATTCTTTAGCTTCGTTCCTGTTTGCAATCACAACATTTGCTTTACTTTGATCAGCACAAACAAATTTACCGGTAGATGATCTTATGTTGATTTTATCTTTGTCAACTTCAATGATCTCAAATGTTTCCCATTCCCAGGGATTTTCACTATCAGCAAAGAGATTCGAATTTCGGTTGCGATTATCAATTATATATTTACCATTTAATGCTTTCAGATTTACGATTTTTTTGATTTTTCGCACCTTCCCATCACTGATTTGCTGAATTTGATTTTTTTCGAAGTGATTAAAATTGCACCATTTAGTTAATGCATTTTCATCAGTATTGTTAAAAAAATCTAAAAAGGCGGCCGGGTATGATCCTGAATATGCGTTAACACAAGGAATATTTAAATCCTGCGCAGCAAGCATTACACTTAGATGAAATTCTATTTTATCTAAATCTGTGATGTCAGACATGTAGGCTATCGCGGTCTTCTTTTTATCATATTGAGTTTGGATCATCTCTCGTATCCCAGAGATTTTTTTTTGTGATCCTTGTTTATTATATCTCATGATCTCCTGCGGGTCTATCAGATTATCAAGGATGATCAATAACGGAAAAGTAAACACAAGCAGTTTTATAAGCCGTGAGGATTTTGAAAGTTCCTTAAAAACAAAAACAAAGATCAGAACAAAATACATTATCTCCGTATTAATAATCCTGTTTATAGACCGCATGGAAGAAAAGCCGGGCAGTTCGAAAATTATTTTATAAAGTGTAAAACCATTAAAGTTTAAACAAAAAATAAAACTTAGAAAAAGTCCTAAAGAAAGAAAAGCAACAAATTTTTTTCTTTCAGATTCAAATTTTTTAGATAACAATACCAATGGTACCAAGGCCACGCCAATCCAGGGAAGTGCTCCAATGAATAAAAAGTGACACCAAAACAATGGTAAAGTTGCTATTCCGTGTTCAGAAAAAATGCCCCATAATACGGGAGCTTTTGAAGTAAAAAAATAGGATCGTAGGAACGGTATTGTATCAATTACCTCTTCAAACTTACGCATTCCCAATTTATGTGAAACCTCCAGATATGGCAACATGAGAGGCGCTAAAATTAATCCCGCAATTGCTAGTATTAACAAATGATACCCAATCGTTCGTGCCTCTTTGAATTGTTTGAAAATTTCAATATCCTTATAAATAACCAGATAAGAAATTAGCAAAAAAAGCAAAGTGTACACTAATAAAAATCCCAGATAAATTCCACAATAAAATTGGTAAACAATACCTAAAGAAGTAAGAAAAAAATATTTTAGTTGTTTTTGAGATAAATATTTCCAGGACCAATAAAATACAAATGGGACAATAAACCTTGGAAAGGTTTGAACATTATAAATGTTTCCAACCAATAAAATAGAGAACGAAAAAAGAAAGGCTCCGGTAGAAGATAAGATCGTATTATTTGACCATCGTTTTAAAACCCAAAAACAACAAATGAAGTTTAGGACAAATAGTGTTAATAGCCACAACTGATAGCCTGTTTCGCGGTCAAATCCTAACATTCTGAATGCCGAATAAACAGGAAGGGTTCCAAGCAGGTTATCTGAAAACGCGATTACATTTGCGTAAGGGTGCATAAATGGAGCATCCCAATAATTTTTTACTTTTCCTTCAAGGTATTTATGTCCGTGTTCAAGAATGTAATTATTGAATCTGGCATCACCCAAATCTCCCGGCACTTTTGAAAAATCAGTTTCAAAAATTCTTATTGGAACAAGATATAGCCCTGCCAATAATAATATTATTGGTAGAGCCCTTAGAATTATTTTTTTATATGAATTTATTTTCGTCATTTAATATTAAAACATGCAGGAATAAAAGGAGCAAAGGTTTATCAATTTTAAAACCGTTATTTTTCAATCAGCAAAAACTTTTCCTGGTCGCCTATCGAGTCACTATTAGCAAAAAGCTGCAGTGATTCTTTATTAGCGCTCAGGTATTTACCATTGGTGGCCAGAAAGACAACAAATCCGTTTTCAAGTTCAATAATTTTAAAAGTTTCCCAGTCTTTAGCCTCATCCCTGTTGGCAACCACCACATTTGCCTTACCCTGATCGGCACATACAAATTTACCGGTGGATGATCGTATGTTGATTTTATCTTTCCCAGCTTCAATGATTTCAAATGTTTCCCATTCCCATGGATTATCACTATTAGCATATAAATTTGAACCTTTATTGCGATCATCAACAACATATTTACCATTCATAGCTTTGAGGAGTATGCGCTTTCCGCTTCTCCCTGTTTCTGCACTATTATTATTTGGTATCACATTCCCACCAGTATATTTATTTCCCAAGCTGTTACCTTTTTTTGCTTCATCATTGTTTGGCGGGTCAACATACTTATCAAAGTCATTAATTTTAGACAGTTTACCAAATTGTTTAAAATATAACTCTTTTGTCATTCCTTCATAATGTAATGAACCCAATTCAAATTGATAGGTTTGAAAAATATTTAACCAAACAAAAAACACAGCGATGCTGTATAGCAATGTATTGTAATACCATTTTTTTTCGGAAGCATATTTTATTAAGGAAGCAAAAGGTATTGCCATCAATGCATAACTATCAACCATACTGCGCTGCCCATAGGTGCCACCATACCACCAGCACCACCACGAAAATATCACATATATATTTAGTATAAAAAACAGAATTATTGGCAACCGTAATTTCTTTAATTCCCCCTTTAAAAAATAGATACCTATTAATGCAAAAGCCATCATCGGGGTATATGTTAACCAGCCTTTTCGAAAACTAAATAAACCTTTAATTATTTTTGGTGAATTAAAAAAGAAGCCCTCCTCATTATAGGAATAATAGAGGTAATTACCCGTAGTTATTTTCCAATAGATGAATTGCGGGGTCCAGACTAAAAAAAGAATAATTAACATAACTATAAGAGATGGGTAATTCTTTATAAAAAAGGAAAACCTTAGCCGCAGGTCAGAAAGACTGGTGATTCCATAAAAAATAAAAAAAACGGATATCAAAATATTTGAAGGACGTATTAATGAAATTAATCCAATTAAAAAACCAAGTATTAAGGCAGTTTTTATTGATTGGGATTCATACCATTTAATTGTTTGATAAATAAAAACTGAAAACAAACAAAAATTATATACGTGCGGCATTGGCGCAGATTGCGAAGAATAGGCTAATAAATTTGTACCCAATCCAATAAGCAGGATTGTGATAGAAATGTGTACGTCAGAGAACTTTAAGTGCCGTAGTGTTTTTTTTAGATAGTCGAGCCCGATAAGCAAATAAAAGATAGCACTGAGTAAAAGAAAGATCTTATAAGGTTCTGAAAAACCATTTTCGGGATAATCCGATAAAAAAGCAAAACTATGAGCAACAAAAAAAAACGGAGCATACAGTATAGCCAAGCCCATCGTTGTTTTTATTATTTTTTTTCCTTCGGGAGTAAAAACCGGCCAAATCAAATAATAATCTTCGTAAAAGCGGTAGTCGCTTTTTGATAGTGTAATATCATCATAAATAAATTCCGCAGGCAGATAAGAGTAATACCAGTGAATATCCCATTCTATAACCCTGTCTTGCTTTTTCCAGTTTTTTAAATCCAGATCTATTAAAATGCAAACGAATATAACAATGGCAATGGCTATAGATGATAATTTAAGTTTCATGTTTTTTTGCAATTGAAAATATTTACCTGTTTCCTTTTTTTGCTGCTTCGTAATCAGGTGAATTTACAAAGTAATCAAAGTCTTTTATTCTGTCGAGTTTTCCGAATTGTTTAAAATAAAGTTCTTTGGTCATTCCATCATAATGTATCAGCATGTTTTTAAATTGAAGGGTTTGAAAAAGATTCAATCCTATAAAAAATAATGCGATGCTGTAAAATAGTAAGTTATAGTGCCATTTTTTTTCAGAAATATATTTTATGAACGCGGCAAAAGGTATAGCTAATATGACATAACTTTCTATCAGGCTGCGTTGTCCGAATGAGCCGCCATACCACCAGCACCACCACGAAAATATAATATACATATTGATAATAAAAAATAGAATAACAGGAAATCGGATTTTTTTCAAAATTCCTTTTAACAAAAAAATTCCTGCCAAAGCAAATACCATCATAGGGGTGTATATTAACCATCCTTTACGAAAGCCAAACAAACCGTCAATTATTTTAGGATCATTAAAAAAGAAATGCTCATTGGGATACGCGGAATACAAATAGTTTCCGGAAACTATTTTCCAATAAATAAGTTGTGGCGCCCATACCAATAAAAATGGCAGAATCATCAGTAAAATAAAAAACAGTTTTCTTTTAAAAAACAAACACCTTTCTTTTAGATCCGAAAAGCTGGTAATATTATAAAACATAAAAAAGACAACTATTATAATATCAGAAGGGCGCACTAACGAAATGATCCCAACCAATAAACCAATTATAAGTGTGTTTATTATAGTTTGAAATTCATACCATTTGATAGTGTAATAAATAAAAATGGAAAACAAACAGAATAAGTAAACATGAGGCATTGGTGCCGACTCAGAAGAATAAGCGGTTAGATTTGTACCCAAACCAATCAGCAATATCGTTATAGCGATATGAGCGTCAGAAAATTCAAAATGCCTCAATATTTTTTTAAGGAAGTCCAATCCAACCAATAAATAAAAGAGCGCGCTTATTAATAGTAGAATTTTATAGGGTTCAGAAAAACCATTTTCAGGATAATCAGATAGCATAGCAATAGCATGTGCAACAAAAAAAAATGGGGCATATAATATGGCCATTCCCATTGTTGTTTTTATTACTTTTTTATCATCCTTGGTAATGTCGGGCCAAAACAACCAATAATTTTCAGCAAATTGATAATCACTTTTTGATAAGTGAATATCATGATAAATAAATGCTGCAGGCAGGTAAGCGTAGTAAGAGTGAATGTCTCTTTCAATTACCCGATCCTGCTTTTCCCAGTTTTTAAAACCCATGTCTATTGTCAGACATGCCAGCACAACTATTAAAATAGCAACAGATGATAATTTAAGTTTCATTTAACAAAGTTAATAGTTGGGTTCATATATTTCAATCTTAAAATTGTCAATATCAAAAGTGCCTTTGCCTCTTTTCCAGATATAACATTTCCAGATATCTTTTATATTCCTGATCTCAGGGCTAAGGTATTCTAATTCGTATCTATTCCAGCCTTTTTTTGTAGAATCAATTTCGATTTCGGGAGCAAAATACCCATACGAACCTCCCTTGTGCTCCATTGTCATTACCATACAAGGCAGCGGTCCCTGAAAGTCGGGTTGAAAGCGAATGTCCATACTCACCTTTATCCAAACGTGATCTTTTTCGGTCAGCTCTTTAAATAGATATTGATTAGTGATACAAAATTCCTCATCAGGTAATGCTTTATAATAGGAGTTACCAGTGGAATCCGTTTGAATATTTTGACTTGATATGATATCAAACGTTTCCTCTTTTAATAAAAAGGATCTGTATTTTGTTTTATTTTCAAACTTTTGTTGGCCGGTAAAATCCCGGTTTACTGAAAGTAAGTTGCGATCGTTTTCATCAACAGATGTTTTCAAAAATGTTGCCCAATAATAATCTTTGGTGGTCCGGTAAGGATCAAGAATATAATTTTTTAATTGCCACCATTGAAACTGGTTTAAGAAAACAAAAAACACCAATACTAAAGCAAATGCGCTTTTAATGAATGTGTTTTGTTTTTGCATGAACAATAAAAAGTAGCCCAAACAAATAGCAAGCAGGGGGTAGCTTGTAATAACCGGGCGACAAGAAAAGGCGGCCCCATAATACCAGTAGGTCCAACTGCAAATAATGTAAAACGATATTAAAAAATAAAACAAAATAGCATAGAAAATGTGTTTGTTGTTTTTATAAAGAAAATAAAAACCAACAATAGAAAATAGCATTACCGGGGTATAAACAAACCAACCCTTGCGGTAACTGAATAAAACATTAAGGATATGTGGTGAAAAAAGATCGAGCCCAACGCCAGGATTTATATAGCTGTCATAAATATAATGTCCTGTTTTTGTGTGCCAGTACCATAGTTGCGGGAACACCAGAAGAAGGCATGCTGCGGCAGTGAGGAACAAAACTTTTTTATTTGAAAACAGCAACACTATTTTCTGTTTAAAACTATCGAAAGAAAAAACATTCCACATTAATGGTAAAATGATTATAAAGGCTTCGCTTGGTTTTATCAGCACCATCAGCGTAATGCTAATGCCAATTGTAAACACATGTTTTGCTTTAAAATTTTTATGCCATTGGATGGTGTTCCAAACAATGATACACACCAGCATAAATAAAACGTTAACTGTTTCTAAATTTTTAAGTGTAAGGTGATGAATGTAATTGGTACCGAAAACAACAAGGATCATCACCAAAGAAGAAACGCCTTCAGAGAAAAAGTGGCGCAACACTTTTCTTAAATAGATAAGTCCTATAACGGTGTAAATGATGCTGCCAATAACCATTGCATATTGATAGGGGAGACTGAATCCGTCCATTGCATAACCCGAAGCGCCAGCAATACCATGGCCAAGAAAGAAAAAGGGAAGAAAAAACAATGCCATTCCAAACAGGAAAACATACATGGGCTCACCTTTATCATTGCTTGAAATTTGGTAAAGTGTACCGGTAAGATCATCCTTTTGATTGACGTCCTTAAGCCAGGTAATGTCTTTCAGCATAGGATCGTGATGAATAAATGTAGCGGGAAGGCACATGTAATATCCTAAAATGTCCCAGGAGATTTCTTTTTTATCTACCGTGTTAATTCGGTATACGCCAATAAACAAGCAACTACATATAAGTGTAACTAAAGAAAGCTTGTGGAATAATTTTGTCATTTACCGTGGTAATTTTTTTATTACTGATGATGCGGTATTTTTTATTTAAAACTAAGGTTAATTTTCAGCTTCTGTTTATTTTGGGCGTTCCGTTTCTACCTCACCCCCTTCCCCTCTCCAAATGGAGAGGGGGGTCCAAAGGACGGGGTGAGGTAGGAATCCCTAACGCAAAATGCCGTTAGATTAAAGATCTTTTTATCAAACGGTTTTATGCGTCTGATTCTTTTT
>JAZKBX010000203.1:0-10317 GCA_040388455.1 Bacteroidota bacterium | reverse complement strand
TAATAACAGATAAAGCAGAAATAGCAAAGGGTGAAGCAATTTTTCAACAAAATTGTTTTGCTTGTCATGGAAAATTCGGGGAAGGCGGAGTAGGCCCGAATTTAACAGATGATTTTTGGTTACATGGAGGAAGCGTAAAAGATATTTTTTCGTCTATTAAATATGGTATCCCTGACAAGGGAATGAAATCATGGCAAGCTGACCTATCTGCAATTCAAATTAATGAAGTAACAAGTTATATTAAAACCATTAAAGGCAGCAGGCCTGCAAATGGAAAAGCCGCGCAGGGGGATATGTTTGTAGAATTAACAATTCCTTCAGACTCCTTAAAAAAAGACAGCTTACAATAGTACAACCAAAATGTTCAAGTACAAATTGAGGCATAATTAATTAGCATGAAAAATACTGGGAGCAATGAATCGTTTCGTGATACTATTGCAACAATAGATAAAGAAGGGGACAGAGCTTGGATATATGCACAAAAACCGAAAGGTAAATTATACAATAAACGAACTGTTTTAAGTATTATTTACCTGGTTGTTTTTTTTTCACTTCCATTTATTAAAGTTGACGGTGACCCGCTATTCCTGGCGAATATAGCAGAACGAAAATTTATTTTATTTGGCGCGATCTTTTGGCCACAAGACCTATTCCTATTTGTAATAGGGATGTTAACGTTCATGGTATTTATTGTTTTATTCACTGTTGTGTTCGGTCGTGTATTTTGCGGCTGGGCTTGTCCGCAAACTATTTTTATGGAAATGGTTTTCAGAAAAATAGAGTATTGGATAGAAGGTGATGCGAGTCATCAAAAAGCATTAAATAAAAAAAAATGGGATGCAGATAAAATAATCAGAAAGACTTCCAAAATCAGTATTTTTTTTCTTGTTTCCTTCATCATTGCGAATACATTTCTAGCATACATGATCAGCATTGATCAGGTTTTTGATCTATATAAACAAGGGTTAGAGAAAAATTTAGGAACATTTATTTCCTTGTTGATTTTTACTACCGTCTTCTTTTTTGTTTTTCTATGGTTCCGTGAGCAAGTATGTATTGTAGTTTGTCCTTATGGACGACTGCAAGGTGTTTTACTCGACAGAAATTCTATTCTTGTTGCGTATGATTATATCAGGGGAGAAACGCGAGGGAAATTTAAAAAAAATGAAGTCCGCACAAAAGGAGATTGCATTGATTGTTTTCAATGTGTAAAAGTATGTCCAACAGGGATTGACATCCGAAACGGAACTCAATTGGAATGTATCAACTGTACCGCATGCATCGATGCTTGCGACCACATGATGGAAGGGGTTGGTTTACCAAAAGGATTGATCCGATTAGATTCAGAAAATGGAATTGCAAATAAACAGAAACTAAAGATCACTACAAGAACAATTGCCTATTCCGCAGTACTGCTTTTGTTATTGGGAATATTAGTTACACTGCTACTTAGCAGAACTGATGTTGAAACCCAAGTAATGCGCACCCCTGGCTTGTTGTACCAGGAGGCTGAGAACAACAGCATTAGTAATTTATACAACATCAAATTGGTAAATAAAACCCATACGCAATTGCCGATAACATTAAAATTAGAATCTGATGATGGACAAATTAAAATGGTAGGAAATGATATAATAAATGTTGAAAAAGAAAGTGTTGCAGGTGGTGCCTTTTTTATACTTTTCAATAGAGACCAAATAAAAAGCAGGAAAACAAAATTGAAAATTGCAATTTATTCGAATGGTCAAAAAATAGAAACCGTTAAGACTACTTTTTTAGGTCCCGTTTTTCAAACAACAAATCACTAAAACAAGAACAAGATGGTAAAAATAGGCTGGGGAACAAAAATCACCATTTTATACGTAGGTTTTGCATTATTAATAGGAACAATGGTAGCAATGTGTATAAATCAAAAAATCGATCTTGTAAGTCCTGATTATTACCAGAAAGAGCTGGTATTTCAAACCAAGATCAATGAAGCAAAAAATGCAGATGCATTGTCTGAAAAAATTTCGCATACAATCACAGAAAAAAATCTGGAACTTTTATTTCCAAATGTATTCACAGATAAAAAAGTATCAGGAGAAATACTTTTTTTCCGTCCATCCGATGCTTCTAAAGATTACAAAACAAATATTGAACTGAATGGATCTGTTCACCAATCCATTGCTCTGACTAATTTAAGCAAAGGAATGTACAAAATGCAAATTGGCTGGGAAGCAGAAGGTACATCCTATTTTATTGAAGAAACAATTGTAATTCCATAACAATGATGGCTATTTTTTGGACTGCGATAACGTTAGGATTTTTAGGAAGTTTCCATTGCGTTGGGATGTGTGGCCCTATTGCTCTGGCATTGCCTTTAAATCGGGAATCTTTATTCTCAAAAGTTACAGGAGCTATCCTATACAATACAGGAAGAGTTTTTATGTATGCACTTCTTGGTGGATTGTTTGGTGTGATTGGGCAAAGCATTATTATTGCCGGCTATCAACAGAGCCTTTCCATCACATTGGGAATAACTGTTTTAATTATGGTCCTATTACCAAATAAACTTGCAAATAAATTCAGGTTTCTCTCGTTCACCTATTCATTAATAGGCAAAGTGAAACAAACATTAAAAACACTATTTAAACAAAACAGTTTTTCTTCTCTTTTTTTTATTGGAACTCTAAATGCTTTACTACCTTGTGGTCTGGTATATTTAGGTATAGCAGGTGCCATAGCAGCGGGTAGCTTATTGAAAGGCAGTATTTTTATGGCCGTTTTCGGATTGGGAACTGTGCCGGCAATGCTCACAGTTGCTCTCATCAGCAGCAGTATAAATATTAATTTTCGAAAAAAAATAAATAAAGCGGTGCCGGTTTTTGCAGCTTCAATGGCATTGCTTCTAATTTTACGGGGAATGAATCTTGGAATTCCATACATCAGCCCTGAAATGTCGGTTACCAAACCTGAGTGTACTAAATGTTGCAATAAATAAAATTAACAACTATGTATTGGCCAAAATTAACATCAGATAAAATAAAAAAACGAGTGTTCGATGCATTAAACAAAAATGTAAACTACCGAAAAACACCAATATTGGGGGTCCCAGCCACTTACCTTGATTCCGAAGTGTTCTATGATGATGCACCATTCCTGGAGAATGCACCTTTCCTATCCACACTTATTGCTAATCCAAACCATATTGGTTGCCATACTTTAAATGGTGCGGAGAAAATATTCATAGGCACTCAGGAGTTAGAAAAAGAACTGATAAAACTTTGCGCTGAACAAATTTTTGGAGGGGAAGAGGATGAACAAGATGGCTATGTTGCCTCTGGAGGAACAGAAGCCAATATTGAAGCGATATGGATCTATCGCAACTATTTTATAAACCAATATGCCGCGAATGTAAACGAAATAGGAGTTATTTATTCCGAAGACAGTCATTATTCGCTATCAAAAGCAGTAAATCTTTTGAATATTAATTCAATTGTAATAAATACAGCTGAAAACAATCGGGAACTTCTTCTTTCCGATATGGAGAAAAAAGTTGAATTGGCTTTGGAAAAAGGGATCAAATACTTCATTGTGAATATGAATTTATCTACCACAATGTTCGGTTCAGTAGATGATATAGATAAAGTAACAGCATTGTTGACCGAAAAAAAGATTTTATATAAATTACATATAGACGCTGCATTTGGAGGATTCATCTATCCATTTACAAACCCTTCAAATAGCTACACATTTAAAAACCCGAATATAACCTCCATTACTATTGATGCGCATAAGATGCTGCAAACGCCTTATGGCACCGGAATATTTTTGATCCGGAAAGGTTATATGCAATATGTAAAAACTACTGAAGCTCAGTATGTTCCCGGAACCGACCACACTTTATGTGGAAGCCGTTCGGGGGCAAATGCTGTTGCTGTTTGGATGGTGTTACACAATCATGGTTCGGAAGGATGGAAAACAAAAATGCAATCACTTGTAGATCGAACTACCGATGTTTGCTGCCAACTGGATGACCTTGGTATTCGTTATTTTAGAAATCCATACATCAACATTATTGCTATTCATGCAACTGATATTCCAACATCAGTTGCCGAAAAATATTTCCTTGTAGTCGATAGTCACGAGCATGAACCAAAGTGGTGGAAAATTGTTATTATGCCTCATATTACAAGAGGAGCCATTGATGCATTTATTAATGATCTGAAATCAGAGATCGACCCGAAAACTAAATTGCATTTAAATAAATAGAATAAAATATGTCAAAAATAAGGATCACAAAGGAGTTTAATTTTGAAATGGCCCATGCTTTACATGGTTATGATGGCCCCTGTAAAAATATTCATGGGCACTCATATCACCTTTCTGTAACAGTAATAGGCCAACCAATTATCGAATTGAACAATCCTAAACGTGGAATGGTAATGGACTTTACGGACCTTAAACAAATAATGAAACCTATAATTGATGAGTTAGATCACGCTACGATTCTGGATAAATCAACACCCTATATTAAACTTGCAGAAGGAAATCCTTTATTTAAAAAACTGGTAATTGCCGACTATCAGCCAACATGCGAGAACCTTTTGGCAGATATTGCTAAAAGACTTT
The DNA here is from genome assembly GCA_040388455.1 of Bacteroidota bacterium. Lineage (GTDB taxonomy): Bacteria > Bacteroidota > Bacteroidia > 2-12-FULL-35-15 > 2-12-FULL-35-15 > 2-12-FULL-35-15. Next base: position 5,703 of record JAZKBX010000203.1, on the reverse strand, counting down.
TATCGCAATTACCGGATAGCGTTATGCTGCATCATTTGAAATTAAGAGAAACCGCTTCCTCCTTTGCTGAATGGTACCTCGAAGACAATATGGAAAGTAACTAAGAAAGTAAAAAATGGAACCATTTTATGCAATAATAATGTTCCCGGATACGTTAACTTTATTAAGCCGTTAGGGACTATAATAGTTTTAAAAATTGAAATTTTAATTAGTGTAATTCAATTGAAATATGCCAATAGATAAAAATCTGCTAAGAAAATACAATGTCCCCGGGCCACGATACACAAGCTATCCAACAGTTCCTTATTGGACTTCAGAAATGCCGGATGTTAAAGATTGGGAAAAGGCGGTAAAGGAATCTTTCGATCTTAGTAATACAGCTGACGGCCTTTCATTATATATCCACTTACCATTTTGCGAAAGCTTATGTACTTATTGCGGCTGCAACACCAGGATAACAGTGAATCATGCAGTTGAATCGCCCTACATCACTGCAGTTATCCGCGAATGGAAATTGTATTTAAATATTTTTAAGGAAGTCCCAAAAATAAAAGAAATCCATTTAGGAGGAGGAACCCCCACTTTTTTTTCGCCTTCAAATCTAAGGCGATTGATTGAAAGCATTCTTGCGGGTGCTACTATTTGCAACGATGCAGAATTCAGTTTTGAAGCTCATCCAAACAATACTACCACTGAGCATTTACAAACTTTATACGAATTAGGATTTAGAAGATTAAGTTTGGGTATTCAGGACTTTGACCCTAAAGTACAAAAGATAGTGAATCGAATTCAAAGCTTTGAAAGTGTAGAAAAAGTTACTGATAAAGCACGGGAAATAGGCTATACATCTATAAATTTCGATTTGATCTATGGTTTACCTCTCCAAACAAAAGAAAGTGTTGTTGACACCATTAATAAGGTGAATTTACTGAGGCCCGACAGGATAGCATTTTACAGTTACGCCCATGTGCCATGGATCAAACCCGGACAACGTAAATTCACAGAAAAAGATCTCCCGGTTGATGAAAAAAAACGCGAGTTATATGAAACAGGAAAAGAAATGTTTCTGGAAAATGGATATGAAGAAATAGGAATGGATCATTTCGCATTACCTGACGATTCATTGTATCAGGCAGTTCAAAATAATACTTTACATAGAAATTTTATGGGCTATACCCATAAATTCACAAAGCTTATGGTTGGTTTGGGAGTATCCTCTATCAGCGATACATGGGGGGCATTTGCTCAAAATGTAAAAAAAGTTGAAGATTATTACGAGAAAATTAACAATGGACAACTGGCAGTTTTTAAAGGCCATTTCCTTTCGGAAGAAGATCTGATCCTACGACAACATATTTTAGATATCATGTGCAAATTAAGGACCGAATGGAGGACTAAAGAAAAACAATGTGATTTTATTTCCAAATCGTCTGATCTTCTTCTGGAAATGGAAAGTGATGGTTTAATTGAACTAACAAATGATTCTCTTACCGTAAAGGAAGCTGCCAGGCCATTTATAAGAAATGTTTGCATGGCCTTTGATGCTCATTTGTTAAAATGCAAACCGGAATCGCAAATATTTAGCTCTGTGGTGTAATTCGTTATTCAATGAATTATTTACCTAATTAAGAGGGCACTCTATAATCAAAATATCTTAGCATTCATTCTGACACGAAAGTTTGTCCTCACCTACCCCTTCGTTGTTACGAATAAAGGACATAACAATTAAAACCCATTTCTACCCGAGAAATTTTCATTTAAAAAATCGCTGCCAAAACGCCAAATATGACACAAATCATATTCCTAAAGATAGTGATATGATTTTAATCATAAGGGTAAGGATATTTATTCCATAACATTGCTTGTTGAAACTAAGTGATTCCTATATTTGCATGAAAACTAAAGAGATAAGCGGCATATATATGATTAAAGAAATTGAAATGTTGGATGCACTTTTTAAGCATGCAACAGAAGGAATTATAGTTTCTGACAAAAAAGGTGCAATTGTAATGATAAACCCTATTGCAGAAAAACTTTTTGGATATAATAAGGACGAATTAATAGGTAAAACTATTGAAGTATTAATACCAAGACGATATACAACGCAACACGTTAAAAACAGGGAAATGCACACCAAAGATCCTCATCCGAGGGCAATGGGCATTGGTATGGATCTGTTTGCAATGAGAAGAGATGAATCGGAATTCCCTGTAGAAATAAGTTTGAGTAATTTCAATACAAGCAGTGGGGAATATATAATGAGTTTTATTATTGATATCACAGAAAGAAAAAAGCAGGAGATCACGATAAAAAACGCAAACGATGAGATCAAAAATTTAAATGTTGAGCTAGAAAACAGGGTATCAGAAAGAACAGAAGAACTTGCAAATGCTATTAACAGACTTGCTGAATCGAAACAGGAGGTAATGAGAGCCTTGGAAAAGGAGAAAGAGCTTAATGAACTCAAATCCAGATTTGTTACTACTGCCTCTCATGAATTCAGAACCCCCTTGGCAACTATTTTATCATCCGTGTCGCTTATTGGCAGGTATAACCTTCAGGAGGATGAAGACAAACGATTAAAGCACATCAACAGGATAAAATCGGCAGTAAATAACCTGACCGAGATCCTGAATGATTTTCTTTCTCTTTCAAAACTTGAAGAAGGTATTATCAGAGATAATCCTGAACCACTTGCAATTAATATTTTTGCTGCCGAAATAACAGAAGAATTAAAAACAACTGCAAGATCCGGACAGAAAATTATATACAAACATTTGGGTGGAAGTAAACTGGTTAATATAGATAAACAATTATTGAAAAACATAGTTATCAATTTATTATCGAATGCTATAAAATATTCTCCGGAAGATAAAGAAATTGAATTTACTTCATCAGTCAATGCCGGGGGAGACTTAAATCTTGTCATTAAGGATAACGGTATTGGAATTCCGGATGAAGATCAGCCTTTATTGTTTGAACGTTTTTTTAGAGCAAAAAACGCTGCAAATATTGAAGGCACAGGTTTAGGGCTAAATATTGTTAAGAAGTATGTTGAACTTATAGGTGGAGAAATATCCTTTGTTAGTAAACTAAATGAAGGGAGCCAGTTTACCATTAACATTCAACATAAGGACATTGGTTATTAAAAGGAAAGCTCATGAATTTTTCAGATCCGAAAAATTTATCTGGAACTACATTGAAATTATATAAATAAAAGATGAAAAAGATATTAATTATTGAAGACAATCCGGAAATGCGTGAAAACACTGCTGAGATTTTAGAACTTGCTAAATATTCAGTAGTAACTGCAAGTAATGGGAAAGAAGGTGTTAAACTTGCCATGAATGAAAAACCTGATTTGATAATTTGTGATATCATGATGCCTGAACTTGACGGTTATGGTGTATTACACATGCTTTTAAAAGACCCTTCAACTGCCAATATCCCCTTCATATTTTGTACTGCAAAGGCCGAAAAAGGTGACTATAGAAAAGGAATGGGAATGGGTGCGGATGATTATCTGACAAAACCTTTTGATGATATGGAGCTTTTAACCGCTGTTGAAACCCGGTTGAAAAAAAATGAGATGCTCAAAATGGAATTTGAACGTACCTCTGAGGGATTAAATGATTTTCTTGATAGAGTGAATGTTGATCAACTTGCAGAGCTGTCAAATGAAAGAGAATCCCGAATTTATAAAAAGAAAGAAATAATTTATCATGAAGGCGGACATCCAAAATATATTTATTTCATAAACAAAGGAAAAATCAAGACCTATAAGTCAAATGAGGATGGGAAAGAATACATTACCGGTTTATACAAAGAAGGGGACTTTATAGGATACACTTCTTTGTTGGAGGATCACCCTTTTAGCGATTCTGCTATGGCACTTGAAGATGCTTCTATAGTTACGATCCCTAAAGATGATTTTTTTAAATTATTATATTCAAATCGTGATATCGCAGCAAAGTTCATAAAGATCCTCGCTGATAATGTTAAAGAAAATGAGGAGCGCCTATTAAAATTGGCTTATAATTCTGTTAGAAAACGAGTTGCTGAAGCATTAATAATGCTAAAGAAAAGATATGAAAAAGAAGGTGATAAAACCTTCTGCATGGCCATTTCCCGTGATGACTTAGCCAGTATTGTTGGTACATCCACCGAAACTGTTATCAGAACCCTTTCGGATTTTAAAGATGAAAAGTTAATTGAAATTAATGCAAGTCGTATTACATTGCTGGACCTGGATAAATTGCAAATTATGAGAAATTAATTTTTGAGTCCAATAAAAAAGCATTTTCATAAATTCATAGACAAAAAATGCGCAATACGTGTTTTGTAATGCTGTAACCATTTGTTTAAACTTCGGGGGGGCATTTTAAAATTTCAAGCTCCCTTTACATACCATCTGTCGTTTTTCAAGTGTATCATAAAAAATTGTCTTTTTTATATTCATCCTAAAGTTTAAAAATTCATCTTTGCATTTTATTCCTGTTGAATAATAATAGATTCTGTGTTCTTTTTTATTTCCATTTTTTTTTACTTCAACCTTCATTTTCCCACTAGAATAAAATTTCACCTGATCCTTTCCATGAAATTTTATAGTACTATCACTCTCTGTTATAGAATTACACCCACATAGCCCGTTGCTAAGTATATTTGTTGTTGTATTCTGCCCTAGGACAACAACTGAAAAAAATGCAAATAAAAATGACAGAGGGAGTTTTCGAAAACAGAAGTCAAAGCAGTTGCTCACGTTGATAGTATTAAAATATTCAAATAAATTCCTCTCAAAACTATTTACAAAGCATGTTTTTTTATTAGATATTCGTTAAATGACTGTTTTGGGTAGTTCAGACAATTTATTGCGATCCTTTTTATATCTTTATACTATTAAATTATGAAAACACTCGATATTCTATTTTTGCGCAATATGCCCCGATGGGTTATTTTTTTCATCGACATGTGCATTTGTTTGTTCTCTTTGGTTTTGGCTTATTTGGTTCGTTTCAATTTTTCTATTCCTCAATTAGCAATAGACGATTTCCCCTTGGTTTTTGCATTAGTTTTAGGAATAAGGGCCATTAGCTTTTACATTTCAAAGATCTATCAAGGCATTGTAAAATATACCAGCTCTAAAGACTCTCAACGTATTTTTATTGTTATATCTATTGGCAGCCTTATCTATGTCATCATTAATGTGATAAGTTCTAATTTCATTAATGGGAAATTTCCTATTCCATTCTCCATCATCATTATTGATTACATGGCAACTACATTTTTAATGATCAGTTTGCGGGTAATGTTCAAAGCACTTTATTTTGAGTTGACCAATCCCAATAAAGAAAAACGAAGTGTGATCATTTTTGGTGCAGGCGAATCCGGCATTATCACTAAACGTACCCTGGACCGTGATGCTGGCACAAAATATAAAGTTCTTGCATTTATAGATGATGACAAAAAAAAGCAGGGTAAAATGCTTGAAGGCAGCAGTATTTTTGGACTTGATAAACTAAATGAATTATTACACGATAATAATGTTGCACATTTGATCATTTCAGTGCAAAACCTTTTGCCTGCCCGTAAGCAACAAATTGTTGATATATGTTTGAGTTACGACACAAAAGTGTTGAATGTGCCACCTGTTACCAATTGGATCAATGGCGAGTTGAGTTTTAAGCAAATTAAAAAAGTGCAGAT
>JAZKBX010000202.1:0-3443 GCA_040388455.1 Bacteroidota bacterium | reverse complement strand
GAAATATCAATATCAAAATCAACAGTTGGTTTTTTAACATTCTGGGTGCTATAAACACCGCTTAATGCCATTGTGCCTTCCTGCTCTTTCAGATCCATTTTTAAGTTTTCGAGGCTTAGTTTGCTATCTTTTACTTTTACACCACCTGAAATAGCACTGATCACTAAATTGTCGTAAAGCATTTTTCCAATGTTTGCATTTAATCTCACATTTAAATTGGAAGGTACTTCAACCACAGTCATTGGAGCTGTATCAACGGCAACGGCAGCAGGTTTTGCAGCCGATTCGTCTTCAGCCATTAATTCATTTATATCAAGTAAGGATGATTTTAAATTAAATGAACCTGCCAGCATGGAATCTTTTAAAGCATACTGCAAAAAGTTTTCGATCTTTCCATCCATCTGAATATCACTCTTTCCAATTTTTGCATCAAATTGAGTAAGCTCAACAAATTTTGGTGTGAAATTTAAATTTAACTTGTTAATTTTTGTAGGATAATTTAATGATGCTGTTTTATAATTCATGTCCGAAACGGCAATGGTTCCATGAGCATCAAATTTTTCGTATTGTTCTTTTTCAATTGACGACATACGGCCGTTCATTTTTACATCAGCATTGATCAAACCGTTCAGATCATCACCTTTTTCAAGAGGCATAACATCTTTTACTGTAGCCAAATTTATTTTTGCTACAACTTCTGCTTTAATATTTGCATCAGAAACAGGAGTTGACAAGTGCATCTTCGCATCAACAGGGTTACCTGCCATTTCTATATGAAATTTATTTAAGTCAATAACAGTAGCATCCGGCTCACCCGTTTTATTGTTAACAGCAAGATCAACTTGAATATTTGTTACCGCTTTTGGTAATGAAGGATACTGGAACATTGCATCTTTAATACTTAATTTCAGGCCAAAGGCCGGCATTTTTTTATCATTATAAATACCTTTCGCAAAACCATCCAATGCTAATAAACCTGAAGTTTTTACAGTAGCAAAATCCGCAGTATAAACACCAGGAATAAGTGATAATATATTTTTAAATTCTGTTTGGTTGGCCTTGAATTTCAGATCCATATCCATATCCTCTTTCGGCATCGCAAAATATCCATCCAGGCCAAGAGTTAATTCATTAAATGCAAATTCATTTTCTTTAAATGTAAATTTGAAATTTGGCATGTCTGCATCCATATCCATTTTGATCCGGGTCTTCACCTTGTTCATATAACTAACGCCACCATAGCTCATCGAGAATTTTTCAATTTCAGTAAGTGTTTCAAGTAAAAAATTATCAGAAGTAAAATCTCCACTCAAGGTATGATTCATATTAACCAATTCCGTTTTAAAATCTAAGGAAGCATCATCATATACAATGTATCCGTTTTTTATTTCAAACTTTTTCAAGGTCATTTTAAACGGAGCAGATGCCGCATCGGCAGGTGGTGGAGTTGCTGAAGGAGCAGCAGTTGTATCAGCCGGTTTGGTCACATCCCAGTTTGCTTTGCCATCTTTCAATACAATGGCATGAATACGTGGCTGATCAATTGAAATTGTATTTATTTTATATTGATCTCCTTTGATCACACTCATTAAGTTTAAACCAACAGTTAAATTTTTAGCATACAACAAGGTGTCGCCTTCAAAATCACCAATATTAGCAATACTTATATCGTCCACAGAAAGTGAAAAATCAGGAAAAGAACTGATCAATGTCAGATCAAATTCTCCAAAATTTACTTTTGCATTGATACTTTCATTTGTTTTATCTTTTACTAATTGTACAATTTGCTTTTTGAAAAGAAAAGGGGCAGAAATTATTAAGATCAACAATATCAGGAAGGTGATACCGGTCCATTTAAGGATTCTACCAATCAAACTTTTTTTCTTTTTCGGTGTTTCTGTTGTCATAATTATTTTAGTTTAAAGTATATTAGTTTTAAAGTTTGTGAGTTTAAAGTTTGTATTTTAAAGTTTGTAAGTTTAAAGTTAAAGAGTTACCGGAGCAGCAAAACTTACAACTTTAAACTTTCAAACTTTAAACTAATTTTTAGCCGTTTTAGCTCTTAATAAATGATCAACCAAAACCAAAGCTGCCATTGCTTCCACAATAGGAACAGCACGTGGCAATACGCAAGGATCGTGCCTTCCTTTTCCGGTCATTTCAACAGCTTCTCCCTTTGAATTTACAGTGTCTTGTTTCTGCATAATTGTGGCAACCGGTTTAAATGCCACTCTAAAGTAAATATCCTCACCATTGCTTATTCCACCTTGTATTCCGCCAGAATGGTTGGTTTTTGTCGTGATTTTATTTCTATCCGAAACAAATGCATCGTTGTGCTCGCTGCCTTTCATTTTTGTGCCTTCAAAACCGCTTCCATATTCAAACCCTTTTACGGCATTAATACTGAGCATTGCTTTACCCAAATCGGCATGTAATTTATCAAAAACCGGTTCACCAAGTCCCACAGGTGTACCTTTAATTACACAGGAAATTACTCCGCCAATTGTATCGCCAGCTTTTCTTGCCTGTTCAATACGTTGAATCATGGTTTCGGCAATTAATTCATCAGGGCAACGTACATTGTTTGAATCGGTTTTTGAAAGGTCTAAATTATGATAATCTTTTAACAGCTGTATGTCACCTACCTGTGAGGTGTAGGCCTGTATTGTAATGCCGGATTGCTTCAGAATGAGCTTTGCAACGGCTCCTGCCACAACTCTGCTTACGGTTTCTCGCGCAGAAGATCGTCCGCCACCACGATGATCACGCATGCCGTATTTTGTATCATACGTATAATCTGCATGAGAAGGGCGATAAACGTTTGCGATGTGTTCATAGTCCTTTGGTTTCTGATTTTCGTTACGAACAATAAATCCAATAGGAGTTCCGGTACTTTTTCCTTCAAATATCCCCGATAGAAATTCTACTTTATCACTTTCTTTACGCTGGGTAACTATTGATGATTGGCCGGGCTTTCTGCGGTCTAATTCTGCCTGGATAAAGTTGATATCGATCACTAATCCTGCTGGGCAGCCGTCAATTATTCCGCCCATAGCTTCGCCATGCGATTCACCAAAGCTGGTGAGTGTAAATAATTTTCCAAAAGAGTTGCCTGCCATAGTGTTTTGTAAACAGACAAATTTAACAATTACGGGGTGGTTATGAAATAAAAATTCATAACAATTGTTAAAACAATTTATTTACAGCGAAACATACACTTTATAGGAGTTGTAGCCGGCAAATGCTCCATAACCACCATTGATATTAGAATACATTTGAACAGGTTCAGAAAACGGACCTCCCGAAAATGCCGCCTCGGTTAGTTTTTTGTGATAAAGGTAATATTCCTTAGATGCATGAATAAGATGAAGCTCACCGTTTGAAAAGCCTGTGCCTGAATAAGCATATATTTCAAATTGCTCTTTCATCGTAGTCCCATCTTT
>JAZKBX010000201.1:0-20145 GCA_040388455.1 Bacteroidota bacterium | reverse complement strand
TATTGGACCGTTTTAATTTAAAAACGAATCAATTTACACATTTTTATTTGCCAAAGATGAAAGGCATCTCTGAAAAGATAAGCGCTATAAGTTGTATAACAGAAAATAAATCAAATCAATTATTTATCGCTACTGAAGATGATGGAATATTTGTTTTTGATAAAAAAACAAATAAATGGCAAAATTTCCGAATCGATCAATACAATTCAAATTCACTTTCAAGCAATAATATAACACAATTAGCTTTTGATAAACAAGGTGTATTATGGTGTTCAACTTGGGGCGCAGGTGTGGTTTCATGGAATCCGTCTACTCTTGAATTTATACGTTATACTAAATTGAACTCTTTAAATATTTCTACCATATACCCTGACCAATTCGGAAAAATATGGGTAAGTGCCTGGGCTGCCGGTATAAATTGTATTGATCCTAAATCCGGTAAAATAGATTCAAACAGGGATAGTTCAAGTTATTTAAGTAAGGATTTGCCTTATGGTTTAGTAACCAATTTTATGGAAGATCAAAACGGACTACTTTGGATATCTACTGCCGAAAATGGTGTAGTTACTTATAATCAGAAAACAAAGAAAACTATTATCTATATAAAGGATCCGGAAGACCAAAATTCTATTAGTGATAATCTTGTATTGAGTTTAGGTGAGGATAAAAGCGGCCTGATTTGGTGCGGAACGTGGCAAGGAGGAGTTAATATTTTTGATCCTAAAAAGCAGTTAATGGAGCATTATTATTTCAATGCCAAGGATAAGGAAAGTTTGATCAGCAATGTTGTTTGGTGTATTAATAAAGGTGAAAATGATAAACTATGGATTGCAACCTCTGAAGGTATTTGCGCATTTGATCAACAAACACGTAAATTCACAAAACTAGAATACAATAATTTTGATGTTGAGGCTCCCGAAAAGCAAACAATCATGCATTCTGTTTTGGAAGATGATGGGCAGATCTGGATGGGCACAAATGGATCAGGTTTATTTCGTTATAATTCCTTAACAAAAAAATATCGACACTATCGGTATAAAGATGAGCCCGGATTTATAACGAATAATTTTTCGGGCCTTGCCGGACAAACAGTAAAAGTATTAATGTTAGACAAAAAAAATAATTTATGGATAGTTAGCGGAGGGTTAAATTTGTACCAAAGAGATCAGGATAAATTTAAGTATTACTTAAATAATACCAATGATATCGAATCTGTTTCTTCCAATAATATTTCATCCCTTGAAGAATCGAAAGACGGAAAAATTTGGGTGGCAACTTTCGATGCCGGCCTCAATTTATTAGATCCAAGCACAGGTAAAGCCAAGCGATTCAAACACGATCCTGGAAATTTTAATTCCCTTCCTGAGAATAAACTTACGTCATTGCATATTGATAAAAATGGTATTTTATGGATTGGTACCAAATCCGGATTATGCTGTTATATTGAGGATAAAGAAACATTTGTTGTGTTTACTGAAGACGATGGCTTACCTAATAACCATATCAGCAGTATAGAAAGCGATGAGTATGGAAATCTTTGGATATCTACCAATAAAGGCATTTGTTTGTTTAATCCAGCTACAAGGAAAGTAAAATCATATGATGTGAATGATGGTGTTCAAAGTAATCAGTTCTCAACTAACTCATCATTTAGATCAAAAGATGGATACCTTTATTTTGGAGGCGTGAAAGGGATGAACAGATTTAATCCTCGTAAACTGTTGGACAATACACATGCACCCAATCTTGTATTAACCGGATTTAGTGTACTTAATAAACCATACTTGCTTAAGGAAAATATTTTAGTTACAAAACAAATTACGCTTAGTTATAAAGATTATTTTTTTTCATTCGATTTTGCCGGTTTAGAGTATACTAATCCCGCAAAAAATAAATACAAATATATTTTAGAAGGATTTAATGAAGAGTGGATCAATATTGGTACTACACGATCTTTAACATTTACAAATCTCGACCCCGGAGAATATACGTTGCGTATCCAGGGGTGCAATAATGATGGCGTATGGTCTAATAATACAGATGGAATCCGCATCACAATTACACCTCCGTTTTGGAAAACAAAATGGTTTTATGCATCTTGTATTTTGGTACTTATATTTTGTATTTACAATTACATAAAGTTTCGCGAGAAAAAACTGACAAAAGAAAAATTAGTTTTAGAAAATAAAGTAGAAATTAGAACGAAAGAATTAAAAGAAGAAAAATTAAAAGTAGAGGAGGCACATAAAGAAATCACTGATTCCATTCATTATGCTAAACGTATACAGCGTGCATTGCTGGCTAGCGATATTCTATTAAAGAAAAATTTACCGGAATATTTTGTGCTTTATAAACCTAAAGATATTGTGAGTGGAGATTTTTATTGGGCATATAAAGTTGAAGCAAATAATGACTCAAAAGATGTAAAGAACGTAACCGCAACTTCGGCTAAATTTTTAATAGCGGTTGGTGATTGTACCGGGCATGGCGTTCCAGGAGCTTTTATGAGTTTATTGAATATTTCGAAACTAAGTGAAACGGTAAATGAGAAAAAAATTATACGTCCTGAATTAATATTAGACCATGTTCGCGGAGAAATTATTAAAGCGCTTAACCCGGAAGGAGCCGAAGTAGAAAGTAAGGACGGGATGGATTGTGTGCTTTGTGCATTTGATTACAATAAAATGGAATTAGAATTTGCAGCAGCTAACAATCCATTGTGGTTATTTAGAAACAATGAATTAATAGAATACAAACCCGACAAAATACCTGTTGGCATATATCATGGAGAGTTAAAACCATTTTCATTACAAACTATTAACTTATTAAAGAATGATATTGTCTATATATTTACAGATGGTTATGCTGATCAATTTGGTGGCGAAAAAGGAAAAAAATTTAAATACCAGCAATTAAAAGAGTTGCTTCTCGCAAATGCACATTCATCAATGCAAGAGCAAAATGTTTTTTTGAATAGCGCAATTGAAAAATGGAAAGGTAATTTAGAGCAGGTGGATGATATCCTTATAATTGGAATTAAAATATAGATTGTGCATTTTTTTCATAGCAACCCGGACTAAAAAAAATATCATTTTGTTTAAAATTTTTAAATGGTTATGAATATCAAGATCAAATTAGTATTTCTTCTTTTGTTTTCTGTCAATATTATATTTGGTAAAAGTAATATTACAAATATTGATAGTTTGTTAGCCATCCTTCCTGAAACAAGTGATACAGCTAAGATTAAAACATTGCTTGAAATTTCTAAATATTATTACGGACATGGTAACATACCTGAATCTAAAGATTTCTGCGAGCAAGCAATTGAACTAGCAAAAAAAGAAAAAGATGTTGTTTTTCTGGCTTCCGCGTTTAATCAGATGGGTGGAATGATTTGTAATGGAATTGGAGATTTCTCTTCTGCTCTTGATTATTTGCTGAAATCATATTCTTTGATCGAAAAAACATCAAATAAAAAATTATTGTACACGGTATCGAATGGTCTTGGGAACACATATATGGCCCAAAAAAATTTAATTAAAGCTCTTGAGTTTTATGACAACGCTTTTGATCTTGCTAATGGTTTAAATGATCCTTATGGTATTAGTGTGATTTTAATAGGAAAAGGAAATGTTTATGAAGCACAAAGCGATTATAAAAATGCCCTGGATGCCTTTTCGAAAGCCGCTATTGGTTTTCACAAAACAAATAGCAAATATGAATATGCAATTGCGCAAGCGAGTATTGGCAATACATACATACGGATAAATGAAAATAATAAAGCGCTTAAGGTTCTGGAGGACGCTTATCAAATAATGAGGGAGCTGGATAATCGATATGGAATGGGGCAAACTTTGCTTGCAATTGGAAATGCATATCGTCAAAAAGGAAATTATGAAATGTCGCTTGTGTATTATTATAATAGCATGATTATTTTTAAAAAATCAGCTGCAAAATATGATTTGAAAAGTGTATATGAGGAAATAGCAATAACATATAATAAGCAAAATAAGAATGATAGTGCTTTTCATTATATACAACTGTATGCCCTAATTAAAGATTCTATATTCAGTGAAGAGAATTCGAAGTTGATCGCAGAAATGCAAACAAAATACGAGTCGGTAAAAAAAGAGGAAGAAAACAGAACGCTTCTTACTCAAAATGAATTATCTGAAAACACTATAAAACAGCAAAATCGATTGCAAGTGGCTTTGTCATTATTTTTGGGAATGGTCTTTATTTTTTCTATCTTTTTATATCGAAGTAATAAGCAAAAACAAAAAAAGAATAAGATTATTTTAGTTCAGAAAGAAAAAGCGGAGGAGCAAAGGATGCTTCTCGAATTTAAAAATAAAGAGATTGTTGACAGCATCACATACGCCAAACGTCTGCAGGAAGCTATTTTGCCTCCAATAAAAATGATAAAAAAATATTTACCGGGATCATTTGTTTTATATAAACCGAAAGATATTGTTGCCGGTGATTTTTATTGGATGGAGGTGGTTAGTTCTGAACGCTTGTCTGCAAATAAGAATAAAATGGAAGGGTATGAAGGGGAAAAACATGGTATTGCCCTTGGTGAACGGATATTAATTGCAGCGGCAGATTGCACCGGACACGGGGTTCCTGGAGCAATTGTAAGTGTGGTTTGTTCAAATGCGTTGAATAGAACGGTAAAAGAATTTGGTATTTTCGATCCCGGAAAAATATTAGACAAAGTACGTGAACTTGTTGTAGAAACATTTATTCGGAAAGACTCTCAAGAAGTGAAAAGTGAAGTGATGGATGGAATGGATATTTCTTTAATTAGTATTGAGTTTGGAGGCGATACCGAGGAGGGGGTTACAATTAAATGGGCAGGGGCAAATAATCCATTATGGATTATAAAAAAAATAGAGAATGCTGTGTTGGAAGAGGATATTTCTTCTCACTCCAAGCTAGGTACTTCTGAATTTAACCTAATTGAGATAAAAGCTAACAAACAATCAATTGGAAAAACAGATGCTCCAAGGCCTTTTACTACACATACTATTCAATTGAATAAAGGGGACCAGCTTTACCTTTTTACTGATGGATATGCAGATCAATTTGGTGGAGAAAAAGGAAAAAAATTTAAGTACCAGCAATTAAAGGAAAAATTTCTTGCAAATGCACATTCACCTATGGGAGATCAAAAAGAAATTTTAAATAACACAATGGAAAATTGGAAAGGCAGCCTGGAGCAAGTTGATGACATTTTAATAATTGGAATAAGTTTGTAGTATCCTATTTAGGAATTAATATGGGTACATTTTTCTTTGTCTGGAATTAATGACTTAATAAATGAAAAAAATCTTTCTTGTCTTATTTATTTTCATCTTAGTAAACTTCCAGTATTCAATCTATGCTCAACAAGATAGAATTGATTCTCTTCTGCTTGTTTTGAGATCATCCACCGTTGACACTATCCAAATAAATGCCCTTAGCGAATTAAGCCGATTACATAACAGCACAGGAAACTACCAGGATGCTTTAAAATACGCAATTGAGGCTCAACAGCAATCAAAGAAAATTAATTTTAAAACGGGGCTTGGAAATGCTTTCAATAATATTGGTTCTGTTTACTGGAATGAGGGTAATTATGAAAATGCTTTGGAAAATTATTTCAAAGCACTAGAAATTAGGAAAGAAGCAAAAGATAAAAAAGGCATATCCGGTTCGCTAAATAATATTGCATTGGTATATATGAATCAGGGGAATTACGAAAAATCAATGGAAAATCATTTGAAATCTTTGAAAATTCGTGAAGAGATAGGCGATAAAAAAGGGGCATTAAGTTCATACAATAATATAGGAAATATATACAGAAACCAAGGGAACTATGAAAAGGCTTTAGAAAACTATTTTAAATCAATGAATGTAAATGATGAAAACGATATAATACTTCCAAGTAATACTATTAGTAAAAAAGGAATAGGGAATTTTTATAATAATATCGGATTGGTAAATATGAATCAAGGCGATTATGAAAGATCATTAAAAAACTATCGGAAATCATTAAAAGTCAGAAAGGAAATTGGAGATAGAAAAGCTGTGGCGGATTCTTATAATAATATTGGGAATGTTTATATGGATATGATAAATTATAAAGAGGCTTTGAAAAATCATTTAAAGTCGTTAAAAATTCGGGAGGAGATTGGTGATAAATATGGAATAGCAATGTCAAATGTTAATATTGGTGGCATTTATTTAAAAGAAAATAAACTTTTCGAATCTTATGACTATCTTAATAGAGCACTAATGTTATTTAAAAAAATTGGATATAAGGATGGGATAAAAGACGCTTATTTTTCTTTATCCGACTTGCATGCTCAAAAAGGTGATTACAGAAAAGCTTTTGAATTTCACAAGTTATATTTTAACAGTAAAGACACTCTTTTTAACGAAAAGTCCAGTAAAATGATCGCGGAAATGAATACTAAGTATGATAGTGAAAAAAAGGACAAGGAATTATTAAAGAAGGATTTTGAAATTAGCAAACAACTGGTTGAAACGGAAAAACAATATTTACAGCGCAATGTTTTTATTATTGGTTTTGCCTTATTTCTCACGCTTTCATTTTTTATATTTAGAGGTTACCGTCATAAACAAAATGCAAATAAATTATTGGAGAAAAAAAACACTTTAATTGAAAACCAAAGACAGTTGATGGAAGAAAAAAATGGAAAAATAACGGATAGTATTAAGTATGCAAAACGAATACAACAGGCAATTCTACCTTCCCCGGACTTTATCAAGTCGGTTCTTCCGGATTCATTTGTCTTTTTTAAACCCAAAGATATTGTAAGTGGTGATTTTTATTGGATACATGCAATAGATAAGGATCAGGTAATGTTGGCTGTCGTTGATTGTACAGGACATGGTGTTCCCGGAGCTTTGATGAGCATGATGGGATTTAATTTATTAGAGCAAATAGTAAAAGAACATCAGATTTATGAGCCGGGAATAATATTAGATGTGTTAAGTAAATTGGTGATGGATTCATTGAAGCAAACTAATGAATTAAGTTCCGTCAAAGAAGGAATGGATATAGCCCTTTTGAAGATCAACAATCTAACTATGGAACTTGAATTTGCAGGAGCCCGCAACTCACTTTATTTAATCAGGAGTAGGGAATTAACAGAATTAAAAGCTGATAGAAGATCGATTGGAATTTCTTTATCTCATGCTGTTCCTTTTTCTAATTATAAAATAAAAATTGAAAAAGGTGATTGTTTGTATGCTTTTTCAGATGGATATGCCGATCAGTTTGGAGGTCCTGACAATGAAAAATTCTACTATCATCCGTTTCGGGAATTATTAACAGCTATTTCTCAAGAAAGTATGGAGGAACAAGGAGAAAAATTGGAAAAAGTAATTTCGGAGTGGAAGGGTCATAAGGCGCAAATTGATGATATATTGGTGGTTGGCGTACGGGTTTAAATTAAAAATATAACAATGAGAAACTTCATAGCTAATTTTTTATTTTGTTTCATGATTTTAGTGCCGTGTTTTTCAAAGGCACAACAAAAAACTGTAGGTAGTGGACTTAACCCTACTATTGATTCACTGCAAAACTTCTTGAAAATATCCAAAGAAGATACTTCAAAAGTAAATACCTTAAATATGCTGTGCCGGCAATTTATAAATATGGGTAATTATAAACAAGGAATGCAATATGCAGAGCAATCGCAGCATATTGCGCGAAATTTAAGTTACCAAAAAGGAATGGCCGTTTCTTATCACAATGTTGGAATTATTTATTGGTATCAAGGAGATTACGAAAAGGCCTTGGATTATAACTTGAAAAGTTTGAAAATACAAATTGAAATAGGGGATAAATTGGGCATATCCGGTTCGTACAATAATATTGGACTTATTTATACTAATCAAGGAAATTACGAAAAAGCATTAAACAATTATTTGAAATCACTCAAAATCAGTGGAGAAATAGAAGATAAACAGGGGATGGCAACTGCTTATGGAAATATTGGTAATATTTATTATTATCAAGGGAATTATGATAAGGTTTTGAGCAATTATTTAAAAGCTTTAAATATTGTTGAAAAAATTGGAGACAAACAGGGAATAGGTTATTGTTATAATGCCATAGGACTTGTTTATTTTGTAAAAGATAGTTGCGAAAAATCATTAGATTACCATTTGAAGGCACTAAAGGCCAGGCAAGAAATCGGAAATCAACAAGGGATAGCAAGTTCATATAACAATATTGGAAATGTTTACGAAAAGCAAAAGAATTATGAAAAGTCATTGGAAAATTATTTGAAATCATTAAAAATTAAAGAAAAAATTGGGGATAAACAAGGAATAGCAGTTTCTTACAATGATATTGGAAGCATTTATATGAATCAAAACAAATTGGAAGAATCTAATTATTATTTTACCCAATCATTAATTCTATCTAAAGAAGTTGGGGCCAAAGAAGATATCAAAAATGCATACGTTTCCTTATCTGGTTTATCTGACAAAAAAGGAGATTATAAACAGGCATATATATACCATAAACTTTATTCCAATATTAAAGACACCCTCCTTAATGAGCAATCCAGTAAACAAATTGCCGAAATGAATACTAAATATGATAGCGAGAAAAAGGACAAAGATCTGATAAAAAAAGATGCCGAGATAAGTAAACAACAAGCTGAAACTGAAAAACAAAATTTGCAACGTAACGCTTTTCTCATCGGCTTTGTTTTGGTAATTGTCCTTTCTTTTTTTATTTATGGAGGTTACCACCAGAAAAAAAGTGTAAATAAATTGCTTGGAGAAAAAAATTTAATGATAGAAAAACAAAAAATATTGGTAGAAGAAAAAAATGAAAAAATTACGGACAGTATCAATTATGCAAAACGTATTCAGCAAGCTGTTCTGCCATCAGATGTGCTTATCAAATCTTTTCTTCCTGGATCATTTATTTTTTTCAGACCTAAAGATATTGTTAGTGGAGATTTTTATTGGTTCTCTGAAAAAAAAGATAAGCTACTGATTGCTGTTGCGGATTGTACAGGCCATGGTGTTCCCGGGGCGTTTATGAGTATGATTGGGAATACCCTTTTAAATGAAATTGTAAATGTGAAAAATATTGTTGAGCCCGAACAAATTCTTGATCGCCTGAACAAAGGGATTGTCAGTTTATTACATCAAGGTGAAGAAGCAACAACACAAGATGATGGTATGGATATAACCATACTTTCCATTGATAGAGGTAACAATGAAATAGAATTCGCAGGTGCAAACCATTTCTCATACCTCTTTCACCAAAATCGATTGGAAACTTTAAAAGGTGATGTTTTTTCAATAGGTGGAATGTTTGGAAGATCGGATATAAATTTTACCAGCAAAAAAATAAAAGTTGTTGAAGGAAATACTGTTTATTTATTTACCGATGGTTTTATTGACCAGTTTGGAGGAGAAAAAAACACCAAATTTTTATCGGGTCGATTTGAGCAATTATTACAAAGTATACAACAATATGATATAGAACAGCAGCAGGAAAAGGTTAAAACAGCATTTGATAATTGGAAAGGAATTAATAAACAGTTGGATGATGTGTTAATTGTTGGAATTCGTTTATAATGGTGTTTGTCAATTTTCATTGAAAAAAATGTTCCAATTATATTAGTGACAAATTTGAATTTATTATAAAATGTTTTATGAAAAAATTACTAATCTGTTTTTTGTCTTGTATTTTGATTCTGGTAGCTTGTTCCATAAAAGCACAGCAAAATAAAATTGATTCTCTGCTCACTGTTTTAAAAACAGCAATCAAAGATACCTCCAAAGTAAACGCCCTTAATAATTTGAGCAGGCAATATTCAAACATCGGTGATTATGAGCTTGCTTTGCCATATGCTCAACAGGCATTTCAGGAAAGCGAGAACTTGCTTTATGAAAAGGGCAAAGCAACTGCTTATATTAATATAGGAATTGTTTATTGGAATACAAGCAGTTTTGAAAAGGCATTGAATCAATTTAATGAAGCTCTGATAATTTGGCAGAAAATTGGAAATAATCATGGAAAGGCGAACAGTTACAATAATATTGGTCTTGTTTATTGGAATCTGGGTAATTACGAATTGGCTATAGATAATCTTTTGAAATCTCTCAAAATCTGGGAGGAAATAGGAAATAAAAATGGTATCGGAATGGCCTATTTAAACATTGGAAATGTTTACCTCAACCAAGGTATTAACGAAAAGGCTCTGGAGTTTTATTCTAAGTCATTAAAAATTAATAATGAAATAGGAAACAAAAATTTTATAGCCACTAATCTCAATAATATTGGAATCATTTACGGAAACCAGGGCAATTTGGAAAAGGCATTAGAAAACCATTTGAAGGCCTTGAAAATTCGTAAGGAATTCAAAGATAAAAAAGGAATAGCAATGTCTTACAATAATATTGGGCTTATTTATTATGAACAAAAGCATTACAGCAAGGCATTGGATAATCAGTTTAAATCACAAATTATTAATAAAGAAATTGGGAACATACAAGGTATTGCAGTTTCTTATACTAATATTGGTAATATTTATATTAAGCAGAAAAAATTTGAAGAAGCTTTACACTATAATAATCTCGCATTGGGTTTAGACAAATCTATTGGCTATAAAGAAGGAGTGAAGGATACATATTCTTCCTTAGCCGAATTAAATGACAAAAGAGGGGATTATAAACAAGCTCTTAAGTACCATAAATTGTATTCTGAAATAAAAGACACTCTTCTAAATGAGCAATCCAGCGAACAAATTACAGAAATGAATACAAAGTATGATACTGAAAAAAAGGACAAAGAGATAATAAAAAAAGATGCAGAAATAAGTAAGCATCAAGCTGAAACTGAAAGACAGACTTTGCAGCGTAATGCTTTTATTATTGGTTTTGCTCTGGTGATAGTTCTTGCTTTTTTTATATTTAAAGGCTTTCGTCAGAAGCAAAATGCCAATAAACTTTTGGAAGAAAAAAATGGCCTGATTGAAAAACAAAAACAATTAGTAGAAGAAAAAAACGGTAAGATCACTGATAGTATCAATTATGCAAAACGTATACAACAGGCTATTCTCCCTTCAGAAGAACTGATTAAATCTGCACTGCCCGAGTCATTTGTTTTTTTTAAACCTAAAGATATTGTAAGTGGAGATTTTTATTGGATACATGTCATCGATAATAACGAGGTATTGTTTGCTGTTGCTGATTGCACCGGACATGGTGTTCCAGGAGCATTGATGAGCATGATGGGATTTAACTTATTGGAGCAAGTTGTAAAAGAACACCATGTGTACGAACCTGCATTAATACTAAATGAGCTAAGTCTATTGATGATGGAATCATTAAGGCAAACCGATGAACTGGGATCTAAAAAGAATGGCCTTGACATTGCGTTATGTAAGATCAATTATCAAAAATTGGAATTGGAATATGCTGGTGCACATAACTCTTTATACCTCATCAGGAATGGAATATTGAATGAAACAAAAGCGGATCGCAGGTCGGTTGGGATCTCATCCCTAAAAGCAACTCCATTTTTAAATCATAAAATAAAATTAGAAAAAGACGATTGCTTCTATGTTTTTTCTGACGGCTATGCTGACCAAAAAGGTGGGACAGAGAATAAAAAGTTTTTCTATCAACCTTTTAAGGATCTGTTAATAGATTGTCATCAGTTAAGTATGCTGGAACAGCAGGTGAAATTAGAAAAGGTAATTTCCGAATGGCAAGGTGGAAATGAACAAATTGATGATATGTTACTTATTGGAGTGCGAATTTAATTGTAAATGCAAAGTTGAAAAAATTAGTAAATGTTTTTTTGTCTTGTATCCTTGAATGATTAAGGCTTGTTTCTGGAAAACACAGGAAAGACAAAATTAATTGTTAGAATCCCTTTATAATTATATTTGGAAATTTTTTTTGAAATTGTTGGGAAATATTTTTTTAAGAAGTAGAAATTTTTTTTAAAATGTTGTCGTGAAAAAATTAACAACCTGTTTTATATTTTATATCTTGGTTCTGACGCCTTTGCTTTCATTAGCAAAGCCGGTTAAACCAACTGATCCTATTAATCGTACCATTGATTCGCTTCAAAAAATTTTGAAGGTCTTGGGAGAGGATACATCTAAAGTGAATACTTTAAATGAATTAAGCTGGCAATATATAACTTCAGGCCATTATGAACAAGCTGTCAAATATGCGCAGGATGCACTACAGGCAGCCGAAAATTTAAATTTCAAAAAGGGGCTAGGCGCTTCATACAACAATATTGGTATTACTCATTGGTATCAGGGGAACTATGAAAAAGCATTAGATAATTATTTGAAATCTTTAAAAATTCGTCAGGACATTGGCGACAAGAAAGGAATTGCCAGTACTTTCGGAAATATTGGAATTATATACGAAAAACAAGGCGAATATAGGAAGGCTATCGATAATCATTTGAAAGCCTTAAAAATACAAGAAGAGTCCGGTGATAAAATTGGGATCTCAAACTGTTACAATAATATAGGAGGTATTTATTTAAGCCTTGGGAATTATGAAAAGGCTTTAGAAAATTACCTGAAATGTTTAAAGATCTGTGAAGAAATTGGAAATAAAATTGGCGTAGCCATTTCTTATAACAATATTGGAATTATTTATAGAAAGCAATCCAATTATGTGAAGGCATTAAACAATTTTTCGAATTCGTTGAAAATTGCTGATGAAATTAATTTTAAACCTATACTGGCAAGTGCTCTTGGTAATATTGGGCTTATATATTCGGATAAAGGTAATTATGGAAAGGCCTTGGATAATTATTTGAAATGTTTGAAAATTAGCGAAGAAATGAGTGATAAACAAGGAATAGGTTTAGCCCATATTAATATTGGAATTACTTATTCAAAGCAAGGCAGGTTTGATGAATCATATAAAAGTCTCAATCAATCTTTGATAATATTTAGAGAAATTGGATTCAAAGAGGAGATTAAAAATGTGTATTCTGCTTTGTCAGATCTGTTTGAAAAAAAAGGTGATTTCGAACGATCATATAACTATCATAAACTATATTCTGATATTAAAGACTCGCTGCTTAATGAGCAATCCACCAAACAAATAGCGGAAATGAATACCAAGTATGATAGTGAAAAAAAAGACAAAGACTTAATAAAAAAAGATGCAGAAATAAGTAAGCAACAAGCTGAAACTGAAAAGCAGATCTTGCAACGAAATACATTTATTATTGGCTTTGCATTGGTTCTGATGCTTTCGTTTTTTATTTACAATGGATATCGCCATAAACAAACTGCAAATAAATTATTGGAAGAAAAAAACAGATTAATCGAATATCAAAAACAATTGGTAGAAGAAAAAAATCTAAAAATTACTAAAAGTATCAATTATGCAAAACAGATTCAACAAGCTATTCTGCCCTCACAGGCACTGATCAAATCTTTTCTACCCGAATCATTTATTTTTTTCAGGCCCAAAGATATTGTCAGCGGTGATTTTTATTGGTTCTCTGAAAAACAGGATAAATTACTTATTGCCGTTGCCGATTGCACAGGACACGGAGTACCCGGAGCATTTATGAGCATGATAGGAAATACGCTATTAAATGAAATTATAAATGTGAAAAATATTGTTGAGCCCGCGCAAATTCTTAGTCAACTGAACAACGGTATTGTTAGCTTGCTTCATCAAGGTGAAACATCAGCTACGCAAGATGATGGAATGGATATAACCATACTTACCATTGATAAAACAAACAACGAAATAGAATTCGCAGGTGCAAACCATTTCTCATACCTCATCAAACAAAATCAGTTAAAAACTCTTCAAGGTGATATTTTTTCGATAGGCGGTATGTTTGGAAGATCTGACATAAATTTTTCCAGTCAAAAAATAAAAGTTGAGAAAGGATGCACTATATATTTATTTACTGATGGTTTTGTTGATCAGTTTGGAGGAGAAAAAAATACCAAGTTTTTATCAAGTCGATTTGAGCAATTATTAAAAAGTATTCAGCAACACAATTTGGAAGAGCAACACGAAAAACTTATTGTTTCTTTTGATGATTGGAAAGGAAATAATAAACAATTAGATGATGTTTTGGTTGTAGGAATAAAAATTTAAATCTCAACCATATCAAATTTAAATTGTAACAATTTAGAATATCGTTCACCTGACGAAAGCATATCACTATCTTCCTTATTATAATGCCACGATATTATAACCTCGTTCTTCTTAGACAATTCTTCTAACAATAGAAGAATTTTAAATATCTGTTTTGAACTGGAAGTATTAAAGTATTCAAGTTTAAAATTAAAATGAGTGGATGGATTTGGATTTTTAGCATAATTCTTTATCCATTCAATACTTGAGGAGAAAAAACCAACGGCATCTTCCGGAAAACATCTTTGTGAAATTTCAAAAGTGCCGGATATTGCATCCAGTATTATTTCCGGTGTATCGCTTGTTGCTTTTATATTTAATGCTTCCATTATAAATATTTATTTTTTTTCTGATATCTTAACCTGAATTTCGAAAAAAGAATAGTCCGCATCAACCTGACTAAAATGATAGATTATATTATTTTTACTTTTCATTTTTATATCTATAAATCCAAGTCCTGCACCTTTCTGTCCTTTCTTTTCTTCCTCCATTATTGTTTTATCGAAAAGGGCATCCAATTCTTCAAAATTAGCCTTATTCACTTTATCCAACGAAGCGCTTAATGATTCAACTCTTTTAGTTAAAATTAAATTTCCGGTAGTCAGGGTGTATTCTCCGTTTTTTTCTGCAAGCATCAAAATTCCTGATTTCCCTTCTTTTTCGGTATCTGGTTCATCTGCGTGTTTGTATATGTTTTGAGAAAGTTCAACAATAATATTGAAAATTTTTTTTCGAAGCGCCAGATCCTCCTTATTACCGATGTTCCCTTCGGTCATTGAAAGGATACTTATCAAACTTTCCTGTGTAAAATCAACCTGGTAAATGAGATTTAGATTTTTTTCTAAAATAAGGGCTTCTAACCCTTCAATCCATGTTAACCTATCTGTGTTTATATCCTGAAAAGCAGGCTCAGCATCAGGTACGGATACTTTTATCTGGAAATAAAAATTAGAAAACTCATTATTGATCTCTTTAAAATCGTATGATAATTTGTTTCCGGATTTTCTTGCCATTTCAATTAATCCAAGTCCTGCGCCTCCTTTTGTTGAAAGTTCACCCTGAGAAAGCGTTTCCTTATAATATTCTTTCAGGCTTTCTTTATCTAAACTATTTACTTTGCTTAACTTGGATTTTAATGAATCAATATTTTTATTTTCTATAGTGTTACCTGAAGTAATATAATAATCATTTTCCAAACGCTGAATAACAAAAAAGCTTGAATTGTCAGTGCTTTCTTGTGTTTTAACATCCTGGTGACGGGTTATGTTCTGCAAAGATTCAAGCATAATAAAATACACTTTTTTCTTTGTGGAGGAAGATTCACTGAAATTAGCCATGTTTGTTTCAGCAAGCGATAAAATTTTATTCGAAAGGTCAATAGAAAAACCTCCCCGATAAATATAGCTCAGGCTATAATGATTCATCTGGCGATACAAATCAAAGATAAATGAAGGATTTTTGTTTTCTTGAAGATTCACAAACAAATGGTTTTTAATGAATATAAATTCAGAGATTTATTTCTTTTTTTAATGAAGTTTTATTAAACCAAACAAATCTATTAAAAAAAGTCGAATTTCAATTTTCCATGGACAAAAAAACACTTTTTGGAATGTATTATCATAATTAATTCCAAAAAATGTAACTTTTTAACGAATTCGGTCCTTTTTTTATTGAAAACACTTAAAATAACCCTATTTAGTTCCCAAAACATTGAAATTAATGGGTTTCCTTTATAAATTCTCAACAAAAAAGACAGTTTTCTTGAAAATCTAAGAGCTTTTTTGTTGCTTAATTAATTGATTATCAGATATGTAAAAAAATAAACCCGTTTCATGGCCTAAAATTGTGTTTTAATACTCCTATAAAAACATATTCATCTAAATTTTGATGAAAATCATTGCTTTCCTTTAAATATAAAATCTAAATGTTTCATTCTTAAGGATTTATTTATTTATCTTTGTAGTCCAACCAAATCATAAAGATCATGTTTGAAATTTTAAAAAGTTTTGAGACGAAGTATGGTTACCTTAAAAAAAAGGGATTAACTATCGAAGGATTGGCTATGGTAGATGTTAAAAAGAAAAAACATGTTATTAAGATCAGCCGACCGTTGATATTTGATAACAGGTTGATTCCTAAGCGTTTCGAAGGGTTGGATGTTAAAACGAATATTAAACTTGGGGTAGAAATGCCAATTGAGTTTAATGTTGACCGTACCCAACCTGATTGGCATAAAACCCAATACATATGGGCTCCGGAACGTTTTATCAAATATGTTGAACGTTGCGAAAAAGAGATCAAAGCAGAATTGGACAGCCCTCTTATGACAAGAGTTGAAATGTTGGACGCATTGTGTTTTGGTAATTTTGAGGAACATAAACAGAAAAGCCTGCAATTGATCAAAGAAGGAAAATTGCCAGCTTATTGCGTGAACTAATTTATAATTAATTAAGGGTTAAGCATTTTTTAGTTTATTAAAGCACTCTGAGTAATCAGGGTGCTTTTTTATTTATATTTACACCCCGAAGTTGAAATTTAGAGATTTATGGATTTGGAGAATTGGAGAAAATCACTAAATCTCCTAATCACTAATTCTCCAAATCACCAATTCTCCAATTCACTAATTTTCCAATTCACCAAATCAATAATTCAGATATGGACAGATCATACGTAAAATCAAACACCGTTGATGGTATTGCAACTATCACCTTTTTTCATCCTCAAAGTAACTCATTACCAGGTACTTTGTTGTTTAAATTGGCTGAAGAAATTACCAAAGCAGGAAACGATATTAATGCGCGGGTAATTGTTTTAAAAAGCGATGGCGACAGTACATTTTGTGCCGGAGCATCATTTGATGAATTGATATCTATTAAAGATTTTGAAACCGGCAAAAAGTTCTTCTCTGGCTTTGCTATGGTTATTAACGCCATCAGAAAAGCACCTAAATTTGTGATCGCCCGTGTTCAGGGTAAAGCTGTTGGTGGTGGTGTTGGTATTGCCTGTGCAGCCGATTACACCTTGGCTATTGATGTAGCAGTGGTAAAGCTTAGCGAATTAGCCGTTGGCATTGGTCCGTTTGTTGTCGGGCCTGCCGTTGAACGCAAAATAGGGACTTCCGCATTTACATCTCTTTCAATTAATGCTACCGAATGGCATCATGCCGATTGGGCAAAAACAAAAGGCTTATATGTCGAAATTTATAAAACAATTGAGGAATTGGATGTTGCCGTAGCAACCTTAGCTGAAAATCTTTCCAGATCAAATCCTGAGGCCATGGAAATGCTTAAAAAGGTATTCTGGAAAGGAACTGAAAACTGGGATACGCTGTTAATTGAACGTGCCGAGATAAGCGGAAAACTTGTACTTTCTGATTTTACTGTGAACGCAATCAATAAATTTAAAGCAAAATAATTACCAGCTTAAATAGCGCCACAGATTTCACAGATTTTGCCCCAAACGCTTAAAAAAATAGAATCTGTGTAATCTGTGGCAAAATAAATTCCAAAAATGACAACAAACGATATTTCATTTAAAACCCCATTAGGCCGCCTCCTGAAAGTCGGCTTTGCTGAAGGAGTTTCCTTCATTGTGTTATTATTTATAGCAATGCCCCTAAAGTATATGGCCGATATGCCGGCACCTGTGCGTATTGTAGGAATGTTGCATGGTGTTTTATTTATTGCATACGTAATAGCGCTTTTACAGGCAGGATTTGTTTATAAATGGTCGATCAAAACAATAATAATAGCATTCCTACTCTCATTCATCCCTTTTGGTACCTTCTTTCTGGACAGAGTTTTGAAAAAGCAATGATCCGGTCTTTCTCTCTTACGATTGTTAATTTTTGATAAAGCCAAATAAACGCTTGCAAATTCTCTTTCATTGCAAATGCTGCGTTAGGGATTGCAGCGTAAATCCTTTTCTGTTTAGAAAAGATTGAGCCCTTCGACTTCGCTCAGGATAAACTCCAAGCCCGCCTATTTCTTTGAAAAAGAAAGGGGAACGCCCCAATGAAAGGCTCTAGACAAATTATTTTTATTTTATTGATTGATAATAGCCTACTTCGAAACCTCGATCTTTACCTTTTTACCTTTTATCTTTTCATTCTTCACCAATTGAACCACAGCTTCAGCCTTTTTAGCAGTTACAGCCGCATACGATGAATGATCCAACACTTCGATCAGTCCCAATTCTTCTTTTTGTAAATTTCCTTTTTGAAGCAACAGACCTACAATGTCCACTTTATTAATTTTATCTTTTTTGCCCGAAGCAATATAAAGTGTCACCCATTCCGATTTTTCCGGAATCGCATTTTTTTCAGGTAATGTTTCCACAGCAGGGGATTCTTTTATAAAAGAAGGAACGTATTCCGTTTCCGATAATAATAAATAAGAAGTCCCTTTTGCATTCATACGTGCTGTTCTGCCATTACGATGAATAAAAATATCTTCGCTATGTGGCAATTGATAATGGATCACATATTCAATTTCCGGGATATCAAGTCCGCGGGAAGCCAGATCCGTAGTGATCAACATTTTATGGCTTCCGTTCCTGAATTTTATCAATGCACGTTCTCTGTCCTCCTGCTCCATCCCACCATGAAAAATTCCATGCGCCAATCCCTTATCCCAAAGCAAACCACTGATACGTTCTACAGCTTCACGGTGATTACAAAAAATCAATGAAGCAGTATTACCCAGCTTACAGATCAATGAAAATAAAGTATCCAGCTTATCTGTTCCTTCAGCTTTAACTATTTTTAATTTTAATCCTTGTGGTTTTGATGGAGTAATACTCAAATAATTAAGTTCGATCGGGTCTTTAACACCCGTAAAATCTGGTATTTCCTTCATCTTGGTAGCAGAAGTTAAAATACGTTTATTTAATTTTTTCAGTTCATGAATAATGAATGACATCTCTTCTTTGAAACCAAATTCCAATGATTTATCAAATTCATCCAACACCAAAGTACTAACCGTGTTCGTATCAAAACTGTTCCGCCTGATATGAAAAGCAATTCTTCCCGGGGTTCCCACAAGGACAGAAGCAGGATGTTCAAAATTGTTTTTTTCAGTTTTGGTAGAGTGTCCGCCATAACAGCAGTTTACTTTAAAGCCCGTATTCATTGATTTAAAAACGGTCTCAATTTGAATGGCCAGCTCACGTGAAGGCACCAGTATCAAGGCTTGAACTCCGGCTTTTTTTTGATCCAGATTTTGTAAGATCGGTAATAAAAATCCCAAAGTTTTTCCCGAACCGGTTGGAGAAAGCAGTATTACATCATTTTTCTTTTTAGAAGCTTCAATCGAAGCCAATTGCATTTCATTTAGTGAAGGGATCTTTAAATGCTCCAGTATTTTTTGTATCATTATTGTTTTTGTTGGAGTTCAAAGATACGGTATTAATTGAGGAGGAAGAGAGTGGGAGCGAGGTATTCTTTGAAGATTAAAATTAAAATCATTTGGGCGTTCCCCTTTCTGAAAAAGAAAGGGGCGGGCTTTCCACTTCAATCTTTTCTAAACAGAAAAGGATTTACGTGGAATTTATCCTGAGCTTTTGTCGAAGGAATCCCTAACGCAAAAATTGTCAACACGGGCATCTCCGTTTCATCCAGCTGTCAATCCATTCGTCCGTTTTCATAAAATTATTTTGTACAAAATTAGGTAACGGTGCGGCTGGCGTCCACGAAAAGAGCGAACTGCATTTTTTTTAGCCACCTTTGAGTTGGCCTTTGTGTGAAAGAAAAAATTGGAGTTTCTTGTGCGTATTTTTCAAAAAGCAGGTGCACCAAACGCTGATTTTTGGCGAAAATTAAACTTATGAAACAGCGCGGGAGGAATGAACAAACGCGATGTGGTGTAGCTAGTGGGGAGGAATCGTTTGTTCTTGAATTTTTGTTTCTTTTGTTTCAAGAATCTCTCGTCCTGAAATAAGTTGTCACACAAACAACTTAAGAGATGA
>JAZKBX010000200.1:0-3752 GCA_040388455.1 Bacteroidota bacterium | reverse complement strand
TATCACTAGGAGTGAAAGATGGAACTGTTACACAATGTTTACAAATAAAATCATCCGCAGGAGTGTAATCTGTCGTGGTGATTGTTGGCACTGTAATAACTGCTGCAGGGATCATCTGATTACCTCCTGAACCGACAGTAGGTATTACATTAGTAACAACGGTAGCGCAAGTGTTTTCGTAGCATCCTACAGCACCAAGGCTATCTGTTTTCATAAACAGAGCATCAAAATAGTTTGCTCCGAAGCTCGATGTTACTGTGGAAATAGCATAACCTCCATCATCAGTTTGGCGCACCATAGCCCCCCTGTCGGAGCCGGCACCTCCATACGCATTTGACCATTGAAGGTTTCCAGCGCTGTCTGTTTTTACCAGGTAAGCATCCAGGCTTCCTGCTCCGAAGCTGGTGGTGTACCCGCTAAGGATATATCCTCCATCACTTGTCTGTTCAGCAAAACGGGGCTGATCATCATTCGCTCCTCCGTAAGTTTTTGCCCATTGAAGGTTACCAATACTATCGGTTTTTATCATTAAGAGATCATTACTTCCAGCGCCCCAGCTACTTGTATTGGCACAAAGCATAAACCCTCCATCAGTTGTTATTTTACCGGATACTCCCCATTGACTGCTTGCTTCACCACTAGGCCCCCCATATGTTTTAGTCCATTGCAGACTACCTGCACTGTCAACTTTGATCATATAAATATCAAAACCTCCTGCACCAAAACTTGTTGTATAGCCTAGCACCGCATAACCTCCATCGTTGGTTTGTTCTACATAATTACCCCATTCACTGCCGGCACCTCCGTATATTTTTATCCACTGCGTGTTTCCTAATGCATCTGTTTTTATCAAGGCAAGGTCCTCTCCTCCAAAACCAAGCCCGGTTAAATGCCCCGACAGAATATAACCCCCATCAGCAGTTTGTGTAGCACGTAAGCCCATATCATCAGATCCGCCTCCATAAACTTTTGACCATTCAATAATACCTAAGGGATCAAGTTTTAATAATGTCATATCATAACCACCTGCTCCCAAAGCGCAAAGACCGGCAACTATATACCCTCCGTCAGAAGTTTGCTGTACTGAATACCCACCATCCTCCCCGGTACCACCATAAACTTTAAACCATTCCGGGTGTCCGCATGCATCTACCTTATATACATATACATCACAACTTCCTGCACCGGAAGTTCCATGTTGTCCGGTTCCTACAAAACCTCCGTCACTTGTTGTTGCTAAAGATAAACCACCATTCATCCCTGCAGCATTAAAGGTTCTCATAAAGGTGGATGAATTTTGGGCATAAATCTTCCCTTCAGACCCAAGCCATAGCAAAGGAGTAAAAAATAAAAATGTTAAAATGTGTTTAGTAATAGTACTCATTAGGCTACCGATAATAATTTTGATTTGAAAATTTAATAATTGAAAATTAATTAAAATACTTATAAATAGGTTATGGCTGTTTTGCTATTACTTTGATTGGCTTGCTGTCAATTGTAATAACAACATCATCTGCAGGGTATCCTACATCCGTTCCAATTTTTTTTAGAGATTCTGATGTCATCTCTGTATCAGAAGGAAGATTGAATGTAGCATAACTGTTGCGTTTATCTATAAAAAAATTTTCTATGTTTTTTATTTCTCTTAGTTTAGCTTCTAATTTAGGACTTAGGAAAGGGCAATGCATTGCTCCATGCCCAATATCAACCCTGACATATTTTTTATCAATTGTTGGATTATTACTGTTGCCTTGGGCTTGGCTTGCTGAAGAGAAAATAAAGAAAAATACAATAGAGGCTATTATTGATAAAACATTTTTATTTTTTATAATTGATCTTGGCATGATAAGGTGGTTTTAATTGAAACTAAATCTATTTGAAAGGTATGAAAAATATTGACAATATCCAGGCATTCTAAGAAGACGAGACAAAATTTATAAAAAAGTCCGACAGAAAATTTTCATTTCACTAAAGTTACAATTCCTTTGTAATCATGTTTTCGCTTATTAATATCTGTTATTTTAATTGAATAAACATAAACATCCTGTTGGGCCATTTCATTTCCAAAATTTGCTTTACCATCCCAGTGTTTGTCGATATCATCAGAAAAGAAAACCAGATTTCCCCAACGGTCAAATATCTTCATTTCATATTGGATAATAAAAATTCCTTTTCCATAAAAGGTATCATTTATACCATCGTTATTAGGAGAAAAAGCATTAGGAATATAAAATAAAAAGTCCGGTTCAACAAGAATGGTTTGATAGGCCGTATCAATGCAATTATATTGAGTAGTTGTAATTAATGTGATTACGTATACTCCTGTATCCGAATATGTATGAGGGGCAGGATTAAAAACGGAAGAAGTATCCAGATCCCCAAAATTCCAATACCAAAAATTTGCACCGGAAGAAAAATCTTTAACCGAAATAACAGGGTCGGTAATAGTTGTTGTTTGAGGCAGAGCAGTGAAATTCGCCACAGGATTTGGATATACGGTGATATAATTATTTTTAGATACTGTGCTAACGCAGCCGCTATCCGAAGTGGCGGTTAAAGTAACATCAAAAGAGTTAAGAGAATAAATAGAATCATTGGTATAACAATTAGTTGGATTGTCTGAATTGCTTGTTGGGCTTCCATCACCGAAATTCCATAACCAGGTAGCATTTGTGCCTGTTAAAATGGATGATAAATTTTGAAAGCTGACACATAATGGTTCACAGCCAACCGAGTCGTTTGCGATATAATTTATAACCGGATTAGGGTTAATGACACTTGTTTTAATGATAGAATCAGAGCACCCAAAATAAGATTCAACTATTAGGTTAACAACATAAGATCCGGGAGCAGCATATAAATGCGAAGCGTTTGGGTTGGTGTTAAATGAACTGTTGTCACCAAAATCCCATGTATAGGATTGTATCGTATCGGTTGCAGGGATAGTTGATAAACCGGTAAAGAAAGAAGTGCTTCCATCGCAAACATTTGTGGTACTGTACTGAACAACAGGCAAAGGGTGCACCACCACAGTTTTTGAAATGGTGTCTTTACATCCATTATTGGTGGTAACGATCAAAGTAACACTATATGTTCCAAACGCTGAATACAGGTGACTTGTATGCTGATTGGTAATTAATGGAGTGCCATCACCAAAATTCCACGACCAGTTTGTAATAGTTCCATTGGAAACGGTTGAAGAGTCATTAAAATTCATAGCTTGATTAAAACAAATATTTCTAAAACCAAATTTAGCAACCGGCATTGGAAACACAGTAATGCTATCCAGTAAGGTATCAGGGCAACCAAGATTAGTTGAATGCGTGATCAAACTAACCTGGTAATTTCCGGGAGTAGCATATAAGTGAAGTGGGCTTAAAGTTGTGGTGTTCAAAGGCGAACCATCTCCAAAATCCCATGTCCAGTTGGCGGTAGTTCCCATTGTGGGATCAAGAGTTGTGTTTGTAAATTGTGCAGAAGCAAGCAAACAGGTGTTGCTGAATGTATACCCGGTTGTTGGCGCATCAAAAGCATTTACAGGATTAGTTAAGGCATTAGCACAGCCATCGGCCGTTGTTGCTATTAATGTAACATTGTAGGTTCCCGCTGTAGTATAAAAACGAACTGGGGTTTGTAAATTACTTGTTGTTCCGCCATCTCCAAAAGTCCATAAATAAGTAGATATAGAAGCAGGTATATTTACTGTTGAATTATTTATAAAGTGCATGGTGTCGCCAAAGCAAACATCACTA
>JAZKBX010000199.1:0-11221 GCA_040388455.1 Bacteroidota bacterium | reverse complement strand
TCTTAAATCCCGATCGTAAGTCAATGCCCGATATTGATACGGATTTTGATGATCAGGGCCGTCAGAAGGTAATTGATTATGTAGTTGAAAAATACGGAAAAAACCAGGTAGCGCAAATTGTAACGTATGGTACAATGGCTGCTAAGATGAGTATTAAGGACGTTGCACGTGTATTGGATCTGCCTTTACAGGATTCGAACATGCTCGCAAAATTAGTTCCTGACAAACCTGGCATTGAATTAAAACGTGTATTAAAAGCACCAATGACTGGTGATGCCAGCCTGGAAGAAAAAGAAGGATTAACAAAAGAAGATCTGGAAGATGTAAAAAAATTACGTGCAGTCCTTGCAGGTAATGATCTTCAGGCAAGGGTGCTGAAAGAAGCTTTGATATTGGAAGGCTCTGTAAGGGGCACCGGTATTCACGCTTCAGCGATCATCATCGCTCCAAAAGATCTGACAGAAATAGTTCCAATTGCTGCATCCAAAGAAACCGAATTATACATTACACAGTATGATGGCAGAGTGATTGAAGATGCCGGGGTAATCAAGATGGACTTCCTGGGCTTGAAAACACTTACGATCATTCGAGATGCATTAAAGCTCATTAAAGAAAATCACGGGGTAGAACTTATAATTGACGATGTTCCACTGGATGATATTGCAACATTTGAACTTTATCAACGTGGTGATACCAATGGTACATTTCAGTTTGAAAGTGCGGGAATGCAAAAGCATTTGATAAATTTAAAACCTGATAAATTTGCCGATCTGATCGCTATGAATGCCTTGTATCGTCCGGGGCCAATTGAATATATACCTAACTTCATTGCACGTAAACATGGGCGTGAAGCTATTACCTATGACGTTCCTGAAATGGAAGAGTTCCTTTCTGATACCTATGGTATTACTGTATATCAGGAACAGGTGATGTTGCTTTCTCAAAAACTGGCAGGCTTCTCAAAAGGTGATGCCGATGTGTTGCGTAAAGCAATGGGGAAGAAAGACAGATATACACTTGATAAAATGAAAGGCCAGTTTATTGCTGGCGCTACCGCGAAGGGTTTACCGGCTGCTAAACTGGAGAAAATCTGGACCGACTGGGAGAAATTTGCGCAGTACGCTTTCAATAAATCCCATTCAACTTGTTATGCCTTTGTAGCTTATCAAACAGCCTATTTAAAGGCACATTATCCGGGTGAATACATGGCCTCGGTGCTTACTCACAACTTGAGTAATATTGATAAGATCACTTTTTTTATGGATGAGTGCAAACGGATGGGAGTTCCTGTGCTTGGGCCTGATGTGAATGAAAGTCAATACCAGTTTGCCGTAAATAAAAGCGGACAGATACGTTTTGGAATGGGTGCTGTTAAAGGAGTAGGCGAAGCGGCCGTTGTATCAATAGTTGAAGAACGTTCGGCAAATGGGCCTTACAAAAGTGTTTTTGACCTGGTACGCAGAATAAATTTGCGGGCTGCCAACAAAAAAACATTTGAAAGCCTTGCGTATGCAGGAGGTTTAGATTCATTTGATATTCACCGTGCTACCTATTTTTTTACTGAGGGTAATGACAATATCAATTTTCTCGAAAAAGTAATTCGCTATGGGAACTCCCATCAGGAAGGAATTAATTCTGCCCAGGTATCTTTGTTTGGCGAGGAAAGTGAAGTGGATATGCCGGAGCCTAAAATTCCGGTGTGTGAAGTTTGGAATAATCTGGAACAATTAAAAAATGAAAAGGATGTTGTAGGATTTTTTATTTCAGGACATCCTTTAGATACCTACAAATTAGAAATTGACAACTTTTGTTATCATTCCGTTACTGACATAAAAAAAATTGAAGAAAATAAAAACAGGGATCTTGTATTTGGAGGGATCGTAACCAATGTGCATAACGGAGTTACGAAAACAGGAAACCCATGGGGAAAAATCACTGTTGAAGATTATCGGGAATCGGCTGAATTAGCCTTTTTTGGAGAAGATTATGTAAAATTCAGACCTTATATGGTTACCGGATTGTTTTTATATGTGAAAGGTAAAATAGCTGAACGATATAGGAATTCAGGTAATTTCGAATTTAAAGTAAACACCATACAGTTGCTATCCGAGTTGCGCGATAAATTAGCAAAAAGCCTTACCGTGAGTGTGCCAATAAAGGACGTGTCAGATGAATTCATTACCAAATTCAATGAAATACTGACAACTAATATTGAAGCACAGCCACGTAATTGCACCTTAAAGTTCAAAGTATTTGATGAAGAAAATGTTGCAGTATTGCTGCCTGCAAAAAAAATAAAGCTAAATCCTAACAATGATCTGCTTGATCTGTTGAAATTACATCATTTAGATTTTGACTTGAATTAATAGGGTTTTAATGCCAATCAGTCATAAAAAAATAAATTGGCAAGTAATTTGCCAAGAATCAGAACACAAGTTTTACCTTTATTTTTTCTTTTGAGAAAAAAACAATAATTTTAAAAATCAATAATTCTTAAATTTTAAATTATGGCAGTAGAAATCACAGATGCTAACTTTGATGAGTTAGTAGCAAAATCAGACAAGCCCGTATTACTTGACTTTTGGGCAGAATGGTGCGGACCTTGCCGCATGGTAGGGCCGGTAGTAGATGAATTAGCAAATGACTATGAAGGAAAAGCTGTTGTTGGCAAAGTTAATGTCGATAACAATGCAAATGTTTCTGCAATGTTTGGTGTTCGTAACATCCCTACAATATTATTTTTCAAAGGTGGAGTTGTTGTTGACAAACAAGTAGGAGCTGTTCCTAAGTCGGTATTAGATGCGAAGCTTAAGGCTTTGTTAGTTTAAAATTTTACTTTAGTTTAAAGTTAGAAAGTTCAAAGTTTAAAAGTTTACTGTGGGTTAATTACCTCCTGTTTTTCTTTGTACTTTAATCACAACTTTCTAACTTTAAACTTGCTAACTTTCCAACTAAAATATTCCGACTTTGCACTTAATTGATAAACAACCTTTACAACAGTTCACTCACTTGGAGTTAATTGCAAAACAAGTGGTGGAAGGTTTCATAACAGGCCTTCACAAAAGCCCCTTTCATGGCTTTAGTGTTGAGTTTGCTGAACACCGTTTGTATAACAAAGGCGAATCAACAAAACATATTGATTGGAAACTTTTTGGGCGCACAGATAAATTATTTATCAAGCGCTATGAAGAAGAAACTAATTTACGTTGTCATTTGATCATTGACAATTCTTCTTCCATGTACTTTCCTGTACTTGATGAAAAAAGCAACAAATTAAATAAAATTACTTTTTCTGTTTATTGCGCAGCCGCTTTAATTGAACTATTGAAACGTCAGCGCGATGCTGTTGGAATGAGTTTATTCTCTGACAAAGTTGATTTTTTTGCCCCTGCAAAATCCAGTTCCTTGCATCATAAAATGTTATACCACGAACTGGAAAAACTGATCCAGCCTCATGATGTAAATATTCATAAGAAAACATCAGCAATTGAAGCCTTGCACCAAATTGCTGAGGCTATTCACAAACGCTCACTGGTAATTATTTTCAGTGATATGATGGACTCAAAGGCCAACTCTGAAGAATTATTTTCGGCATTACAACATTTAAAACACAAAAAACATGAAGTGATCTTATTTCATGTTACAGATAAAGAAAAAGAATTAGACTTTGATTTTGATAATCGGCCCTATCGCTTTATCGACATGGAAACTGGCGAAGAAGTAAAATTAAACCCAAGTGAAATTAAAGAGACCTACCAAAGCTCTATGGCCGAATACAAAAAAGAGCTTATGCTAAAATGCGGCCAATATAAAATTGATTTTGTGGAAGCAGACATTAATCAAGGCTTTGAGCATGTGCTAATGCCTTACCTGGTGAAGAGAACCAGAATGTTGTAATTTTCATTTTGCTTTATTAATAAATCAAAAAAAAAATCACTGATCCCCATTAAGTTAATTTCAAATTTAACCTACCCGAATAGATTTCAATTAGTATTTGTTTTTTGTGTCGGGATCTTTAAAGGAATCTGAACCTGCACTTTATCCTTTTCAACAAGCGTTTTATCTATCCATTCAATTCCTAATTTCTCCTCCAGATCGTATTGCTCAATCGTTTGTTTTATCTGCTTGCAAACCATCTTATCTTTTCCTGCCATCTCCATTACACTGCACATTACTTCATTTGTTAAAATACTGTCACCTTTCATTAGTTCCATTAAAAAATCTTTCGTCATTATGCTTTTCATCCTGCTTTTAACCTGCTGATTCGCATGTTCACTTAATATCAGGCGATCTAACATTGCTTCGGTCATTGCACTATCAGAACTGATGGAAGTCATGATCTCATCCGCTTTTTTTTTATCTTTTAATAACTTATCCCCACTTTGTAGATCAGAACAACCGGAAATCATAAAGATTGCAATAAATAGAATAACACAGGTGTTTTTTGAAGCGCTCATTTCATTATTTTATAAGTTGCCACAAAAATAAAACAGTTAAAATGCCGTTGAAATAACATTGAT
This sequence comes from Bacteroidota bacterium, assembly GCA_040388455.1. GTDB lineage: Bacteria > Bacteroidota > Bacteroidia > 2-12-FULL-35-15 > 2-12-FULL-35-15 > 2-12-FULL-35-15. The sequence continues at coordinate 6,701 of JAZKBX010000199.1, read as the reverse complement.
CATTAACAACACTGATCCTGATCATTGCAATATTATCACCCAGAGTTTATTAATTTTAATATTTTTATTTGGAGAATGATTTAAGTCCTAAAAGCCTTTCCTTATTCATTTTTTTTTCGGATATTTACATAATAATATTTTACGCAAAACTTAATCAATAAAAGCATGAAATCATTAACGCTTAATATCAAATTGGCTGCATTAGTTTTGGTTGGTTTGTTAACTCAATCTACACTAAAATCGCAAGAAACGCTATACCCCTTTAAAGATAAACACAGCTATGGTTATATCAACAAAACCGGTAAAATAGTTATCCCGGCACAATTTGAATATGCCGAATTGTTTCATGAAGATCTGGCAGTTGTAAAGCAAGGTGGCAAATTTGGATTTATTGATGCTTCAGGGAAAATAATAATACCTGCACAGTACGATGAAAAAACCGATGGTTATTTTTCTGAAGGATTAGCTTGTGTAAAAAAAGCTTCGAAATATAGCTATATTGATAAAACAGGGAAAACAATAATAGAACCTAAATCTTGCGAGCATGCATATAAATTTTCGGAAGGAATGGCACGTTTGCAAATAGGATTAAAATTCGCATACATTGATAAAACCGGAAACATTGTAATTAAGCCTGAATATGATGGAGCGTGGGATTTTAAAGAAGGCCTGGCACGTGTAAAAAAGGGAGAAAAATGGGGCTTCGTGGATAATAAAGGAGAAATTGCTGTTTCTTTTAAATATGATGAAGCATTTGAATTTTCGGAAGGTTTGACCAATGTAAGAATTGGTGATCAGAAAACAGGGAAATGGGGTTATATTGATAAAGAGGGAAAACCTACGATCCCTTGCGAGTTTGATAAAGTATTTACATTTTCTAATGGCCTTGCTTGTGTACGCGTTGGTAATTATAAAACAGGGAAATACGGTTTTATTAATAAAGCCGGGAAAATGGTTGTTAATCCAATCTTTACAGGAGCTTTCCCTTTCAGTGATGGAATGGCCTGTGTAAGCACCTCCCCCATGGTGATCGGCAGTTTTAAAGATGCAAAATGGCAATATATTGACAAAACAGGAAAGGTAGTCGTATTCCGTGATGGCGACCATCCTTCTGATTTCATAAATGGCTTAGATTACGTTAGTTATGATGGTGTTTTATCATATATTGATAAAACGGGTAAAGTGGTTTGGTCTGCTTCCCCCAAAAAATAAATTTCAACTATTCAGTCTCCTACCCCCTCAAGTAATGGGAGGAGACAATTCCATTGCAATCTGTTGGGCTTATATATATTCCTTATCTCTTAATTAAGAGAGGATTAGGAGTATGCTGAACAGAAATGAAATTTGCTTATTATCAGGATAAAAAGTACATTTGCACCTTCATTTAATTTAAAAACAAAAAAATGACAAACACATCCGTGGAAAAATTTGAAAAATACAAAGTAAAAGACATGTCTCTTGCAGCATGGGGACGTAAAGAAATTAAATTAGCTGAAGCAGAAATGCCAGGCTTAATGGCACTTCGTGCTGAATTTGGTGCTTCAAAACCATTAAAAGATGCACGTATCGCTGGTTGTTTACACATGACCATCCAAACAGCAGTATTAATTGAAACATTGATTGAATTAGGTGCAGAAGTTACCTGGTCATCATGTAATATTTTTTCAACTCAAGATCACGCTGCTGCTGCTATTGCTGCTGCCGGTATTCAGGTTTATGCCTGGAAAGGTATGAATGAAGTTGAATTTGACTGGTGTATTGAACAAACATTGTTTTTCGGTGAAGATCGTAAACCATTAAATATGATTCTTGATGACGGTGGTGATTTAACAAATATGGTATTTGACAGATTCCCAGAATTAATAAAAGATATCAAAGGACTTTCTGAAGAAACTACTACAGGCGTTCACCGTTTATATGAGCGTATGAAAAACGGAACTTTACATATCCCTGCTATCAACGTAAATGATTCTGTTACTAAATCAAAATTTGATAACAAATATGGTTGTCGTGAATCATTAGTTGATGCAATCCGCAGAGCTACAGATTTAATGCTTGCTGGTAAAGTAGCTGTTGTAGCTGGTTACGGAGATGTTGGAAAAGGATCTGCTGAATCATTAAGTTCACAAGGTGTACGTGTTATTGTTACTGAAATTGATCCAATTTGTGCTTTACAAGCTGCAATGGACGGTTACCAGGTAATGAAAATGGACAAAGCAATAAAAGAATCTGATATTATTGTAACTGCAACAGGTAACAAAAATATTATCAGCGAACGTCATTTCAAAGCAATGAAGCACAATGCAATTGTTTGCAACATTGGTCACTTTGATAATGAAATTGATATGGCATGGTTGAATAAAAACTATGGTGCTTCTAAAGATGTTATCAAACCTCAGGTTGATAAATATACCGTAGATAATAAAGATATCATTGTACTTGCTGAAGGTCGTTTAGTAAACTTAGGTTGTGCAACTGGTCATCCATCATTTGTAATGAGTAATTCTTTTACAAACCAAACATTGGCACAATTAGAGCTTTGGCTTAATACTGATAAGTATGAAAACAAAGTATATACTTTGCCTAAACATTTAGATGAAAAAGTAGCTCGTTTGCACCTTGCAAAAATCAGCTGTGAGTTAGATGTATTAACAACTGAACAAGCTGCTTATATTGGTGTTTCTGTTGAAGGTCCATTTAAATCGGATGCTTACAGATACTAAAATCAAGCAATCAATAAAACAAAAACGCTCCCGAAAATTTTCGGGAGCGTTTTTGTTTTGTAGAAATTATAATTCAATGTTAAGTTAGAAATAAAGTCTGCCCAAGCATAGTCTTCAATGGTTCGCCCCCGTATAATTGCCGAACTCACCACAGGTATACTCTGACCAACAACTGCCTGATGTCCCCCATATCATTTCGATTGTGTGCATGTTTTTAAACTTTAATAATCTTTAACTTAACTACATTGATTAAGATTGACAAAAAAGGATTTATATTTGTTATCCTTAACGAAAAACAATTCAATATTTGTTGAATAACAATTATGAAAAAAACAATTCTATTAATTAATATAGGCATTCTGTTGTTATTGATACAGTCTTGCTCTATTACCAAAAGACATTATTTACCGGGTTATTCAGTTGAATGGCAAAAAAATAAAGTGAGTGAAGTGCCTTCTGCAGGCAAAAACAATCTTGATATTACTTCTTTCGATAATCCAAGATCACCTGATGAAATGCCCGTTAGCGCATCAATTAACAAATCGGAATCTTATACCAATTCCTCAAAAAGATTTTTAAAGTTAAGTTCACAAAAAAAGCAATTCCCGCTCAAATCAATTGAAGGATGTGATGTTATAGCATTAAAAAACGGAGAAGAAATAAATGCTAAAGTTTTAGAAATCAGTCAAACTGAAATAAAATATAAAAAATGTGACAATTTAGATGGTCCAACATTTATAATTCCAAAATCAGATGCTACAAAGATCAAATTTTCTAATGGTACAACAGAGGTAATAAATTCAGAGAAACCTAAGGCTGAAGAATCTGATTATTACAATCCTGTATCAAAAACTAAAATTAAGCCCTACTCTGGCGAAAGTATCATTAATAGATTTGCATTGGCAAGCATGATCTTAGCTGTTGTATCGATCTTTCTTTTCCCTTTGGTTCCACTACCTATTATTTTTGGGATCATTGCATTGAATCAAATTAATAGAACTCCGGAAGCATACAGAGGAAAAGGAATGGCAATATTCGGCCTTGTATTGGGAGGATTAATAGCAGTAGCTCTATTAGCCTTTTTTTTATTATTCCTCTTATTACTTGCAATTTAAGATCTAATTACTTAAAATTTAAAACTTAAGCCTACAGTTAAATAAGAAATTCCTGAACCCACTTCACCATAAACTGCTACTTTTTTTGCAAAATACCAACGCGCTCCTGCAATTATAGAAAAGGCAGGATAAACACTCCCTTCATTTAATCGGTTATCACCATTTGAAAAAGGGTTATTTGTGGAATAATTATATGTTTGTATTCTAAGTCCAAGAATTGCACCACCATATACTTCCGCTTTTTCTGAGTTTAATACATCCCAATGATAAATAGCCCTAGCCGCTATCATCATGTAATTCCATCTATGTTCATAATAATAGTTAGAGCTGGTATAATGATTGTTCCGGTAATGAGCATTTTGAAAGCCAAAATATGCGCCCACTCCTAAATAACCAGGTCCAAGTCGTTCGCGCCACGGTTGTTCATACGACAAACTAAAAGCCGGACTCACACCATAAACATCGTATCCCGATCCTCTGTAATATCTGTTTCCACCAGAGCCTATACCAATATTAATGATATGCGTACTTTCATTAAAACTTTTTTCGCCATCTTGTGCTGATCTAAATGTCAATGACTTTACAACCGGCTCTCCTGCAAATGCTATGGAACTCAATCCAATGAACACTAATAACGTATTTCTCATTTTTGTTTTCATGGCTTATATTTTATTGTAAAAATAATTAATAAAATATATTTGTTCAATGACAACTATCACTTAATTCAAAATACGGTACTATTTATAATCATCATCATTTAATACTCATCCCTAAATTATAAAACACAAAGCTCCAGATATCGCTATACTCCTCAATTTGTTTTGTTGTTGGTTTACCGGCTCCATGCCCAGCATTGGTATCAATACGTACCAAAACAGGATTATTACTTTTTTGTTTTTCCTGCAAAGTAGCAATGAATTTAAAGGAGTGTGCGGGAACAACTCTGTCGTCATGATCTCCCGTTGTAACGAGGGTGGCAGGGTATTCAACTTCTTTTAAAGTATGTAATGGTGAGTATTTTATCAGGCAATCGAAATAATTTGCGCTATCACTTGTACCATAATCTGAAGCCCAGGCCCAGCCTATGGTAAATTTATGGTAACGCAACATATCCAATACACCTACGGTTGGAATTGCAACCTTTGCAATGTCGGGACGTTGTGTCATTACAGCACCTACTAATAGACCACCATTGGATCTCCCATGAATAGCTAGTTTTTGATGCGATGTATATTTTTCCTTCACTAAATATTCCGCTGCTGCAATAAAATCATCAAACACATTTTGTTTTAAACATTTAATTCCTGCCTTATGCCAGTCTTCGCCATAATCCCCACCACCACGCAATCCGGGAATAGCATAGACTCCCCCATTCTCTAAAAATACAGCCCTGTCAATTCTGAATTCAGGAGAGTAATAAGAGTTGAAACCGCCATAACCAAATAAAAAACAGGGATTAGTTCCATCCAATACAAGTCCCTTTTTATGAGTGATGAACATTGGAATTTTTGTTCCATCCTTACTCGGGTAAAACACTTGTTTGGTTTCATATTCATCTGATTTAAAATCAATTTCCGGCTTAAACCATACATCCATTTTGTTGTTCAAAATATTGTATTTGTAAACAATTGGAGGTGCTGTAAAGGTGTTGTATGAGAAGAAAGCCAGGCTATCGTCCTTATCGCTGTCGAATGCATCAACCTTACAAATACCTGGCAATTGAATTTCATTTTCTTTTTTACCGTTCATATCAAAAACATACAAACGTGAAGTCACATCTTTCAAATATTTAGCCACTAATTTTTTATTACAAACCGAAACATTTTCTAACAAGTCGTTTGATTCAGGAATAATTTTTTTCCAGTTTTCATAATCAGGTTTACCATGTATATCGATTTCCAATAATTGATATTTAGGTGCACCTTTATCGGTTACAACAAATAGTTTATTTCCTTCATTGTGAATCACACTATAGTTGTTTTCAAAATTGTTAACCAATGTAATGAAGGCTGAATTGGGCTTGTCTAATTCCTTCACAGCAAGGCTGGTTCCACTGGTTGATTCAGAACCGTAAAGCAATAATATTTTTTGGTCTTCTGTGGTTCTTGCAGAAAAATTCAGCAGGGGATTCTTCTTATCTTCATAAATCAAAGCATCCTTACTTTGAACGTCTCCAACAGTATGGTAAAATATTTTGTGGTATTCATTTATATTCGACAATTCACTTCCACCTTCTTTAGGAGCACCATAAGCGCTATAATAGAATCCGTCACCTTTCCAGGCAATGTCAGAAAATTTCACCCATTTTATTTCATCCGCTAATTTTTTACCGCTTTCAATCTCCATTACATAAATTTCGCTCCAATCGCTTCCGGCACGGTTAATACTATACGCTAAATATTTTGCATCCTTGCTAATTGATAACTGATCTAAAGACACTGTACCATCTGCTGCCAGCATATTTGGGTCTAATAAAACTTTGGGTGTTCCGGTTAAACCAGATTGCACATACAATACACTTTGGTTTTGAATGCCATCATTTTTATAGAAAAAATAATAATTCTTTTTCTTGAATGGTGTACTCCGCTTTTCAAAATTCCAGATCTTGGTTAAGCGCTCCTTCATTTTTTCACGGAAAGGAATAGTAGATAGATAATCATACGTCACTGTATTTTGTGCTTTCACCCACTCCCCTGTTTCAGCTGATTTATCATCCTCTAACCAGCGATAAGGATCTGCTACTTTGGTTCCAAAATAAGTATCAACAGTATCTTGCTTCCGTGAAGAAGGATATTGAAGTTTTGTTTGCTCTTTTTTTTCATTACCGCCACAGGCAGCAAAAACAGAAAGTAAGATCATTGGA
>JAZKBX010000198.1:0-2927 GCA_040388455.1 Bacteroidota bacterium | reverse complement strand
CCATGGTGTTTTTATAAAAAATATCGGCATAACCGCCTAATGAAACTACGCCTTCTTGAATTCTTGCTCCACCGCTATCGTTTAAACCAATTAAAGGTGCACCATTTTTCATGGATAAATCCATCAACTTACAAATTTTCTCAGCATGAGTTTCTGATAAAGAGCCGCCAAAAACAGTAAAATCTTGTGAAAAAGCATAAACCAATCTTCCGCTTATATTTCCGTAACCAGTAATTACACCATCACCTAGAAACTGTTGTTTTTCCATTCCAAAATCCTTAGAACGGTGTGTTACAAAAGCACCAATTTCTTCAAAGCTGCCTTCATCAAACAAAAAATGTAGGCGTTCTCTAGCTGTTAATTTTCCTTTTTTATGTTGTGAAGCAATTCGGTCAACTCCTCCACCCAAAAGCGATTGGTCACGTAATTCTTGTAATAATTTGCGTTTATTCATGTTTTAAATTCAAAGCACGCAAATTAATATTTTACATTTAACCTTTTGTGATTTTATTTAACAGGTAACTCACAATTTATGGTGAGCTAGTACTAGAGAATATTTCCCGCAGATTCCGCTGATAGCGCAGAAATTTCTGCGCCACATAAAGATGCTTCGTACCTCAGCATGACGACTCCCGCACTATTGTTTGTGCAAGAATAAACGGAGCGGGAACGTCATCCTGAACGTATTCTAGGATAATTACATTACCAAATTTATTTTCATTTAAGCTGCATTTTTGTAATTATCAACATATTTTTCTTTACGTTTCACTACAGCGAACATGCGTAATATGAGTTTAAATTTTACATTGTTCAATACAATACCGTAACATTTATTACTCATTTTTCTAATTGCGTATTCTCTTAATTCGGGATCCCATTGAATGGCACTTTTGGCTGCTTGATTTAGTTCCTGTTTAAGCTCTTTGTTGGCAATGGAACTTACTTTTTTACGCCCTCTTATGCTTGTTCCTGAACTATAATCAAACGGAACTACACCAACATACACGGCATAACTTCTAGGATTATTAAAGCTGACAAAATTTTCGGTATAGGCAATCGTCATTAAGGCATTTACCATCCCGATTCCTCTTATACTTGTTAATAATTCATAGTTGGTTTTTATTGCTTCATTAGCTTCAACCATTGCCATTAATTCAATGTCGAGTTTAGCAATTAATTTAGTGTTTTCTTTTATTCTATTTTCAAGCATTTTGCAAATAATATCTTGTTTTAACCCTGGGTACATTTGTTTGCGTTCCTTTAAAGTTGTTTTATAGCCAGCCTGTTCACGAACTATTCTTTTTCTAAATGCAAGTAGTTCTTTAAGTGCGATAGCTGCTTTATTTAAAGGCTTTGCAGGCTCAAGTGTTTTATGTTTTTCTTCGCCATATTGCGCTATTCGAGCAGCATCTACCTTATCGTTTTTACCTCGGGTAATGCCCATTGAGCGCTTAATTGCAAGACCCGAAATTCGAGCATATTGTATGTTTTTAGATTCACAAAACTGGATAAGTTTATACTCATAACCTCCAGTATGCTCCATAACAATAAAGCTTTGATTTAGTTCGATTTGATGTGTTTTGCACCATTTAAGCCAGTGTTTAAATCCTTCAGAACCGTTCTGAATTTGGATGTGTTGATTGATTTCGGAACAATGAATGTCTAAAGTGTTTTTTGAAACATCAATTCCTAGTGTGTAATTCCATTTTTTCATACCTTTGAAAAGTTTAAAATGTTAAACAAAAAAAGATGCTCTTGTCAAAAACCTTTGGTGTTGCAAAGAAATAATTCTAGTTGGACCTAGAGCATCGAAAGTAACAGCAGGGACTAATACGTTCAAAAGTCCTGTAATACTAGCAGTGAAGTAAGTTCACCCTGCTGTTTACTTTCAAAATTATTAACATTTTTTGGAGTTGTCAACACCCCCTAGAACCCCCTTTACAATAACAATGATTATTTAAATAAATCTTTTAATTAAGATCCAAAGGTAGTGAAGCAATCTAAAAAACTTCCAGTGAGATTGCTTCACTACGTTCGCAATGTCGATTAGAGAATTCAAGGCATAAGTAAATTGGACAATTTTTGTTAAAAATCTATGATCTATCGTCCATCGAATAAATACAATGAAAAATAATATAATTAGGTTAATGGCTTAATTGGCTTACTTTTGTACGCTTCTGTTTTTAAACAGAACGCATATTTAACAAATAATTATTTAATGAAATTTACTGAATTGCAGTTAATAGAGCCTATTTTAAAGGCATTAACTGATGAGGGTTACACAACCCCAACCCCTATCCAACAACAAGCCATTCCGATAGTATTAAACAAAATAGATTTATTGGGCTGCGCCCAAACTGGAACAGGAAAAACAGCAGCTTTTGCTATTCCAATGTTGCAAAATTTATACAAAACTAAAAGTAACGAAAAAGGATTTAAAAAAATAAAAGCACTGGTACTTACACCAACGCGTGAGCTTGCCATTCAAATAGACGAAAGTTTTAAAGCGTATGGTCATTATACAGGAATTACCAGTACAGTGGTTTTTGGTGGAGTAGGGCAGAAGCCCCAAACCGATGCTTTGCGCAGAGGAATTGACATATTAATAGCCACACCTGGCCGCTTGTTAGACTTAATGAATCAAGGTTATGTTGATTTAAAAAGTTTGGAAGTTTTTGTATTGGACGAAGCAGACCGTATGCTTGACATGGGTTTTGTAAATGATGTAAAAAAAGTAATTGCAAAATTGCCTTTCAAACGCCAAACATTGTTTTTTTCGGCTACCATGCCGCCCGAAATTGTGAAGTTGGCCAACACCATTTTACATAAACCCGAAAAAGTAGAAGTCACTCCTGTTTCATCTACTGCTGAAACCATTAAGCAAGCCATTTATTTTGTAGATAAAAACAACAAACGCGATTTGTTGA
>JAZKBX010000197.1:2107-7632 GCA_040388455.1 Bacteroidota bacterium | reverse complement strand
TCGAAGAAAGTGAAAAATAATTTAAGACGACCTGTTGCCGTTTTTGCTAATATTGTTTCTTTGTTCATGTTCAATTCTATCGAATTAATTTCTTCATCCTTTACTTTTTATAGATCTTCTTTGACCTGAAAGTGCCGAAAAATAGATCCACCCTATTTTGATGGGCCCTTCCATATTTTGTGGAAAAAAATGACTGATTAAAAAATTATGATCGATCTATTTATTTGGAATAGTGTAAGAAATTTTCAACGCGTTTAAATGGATCCTTGCTCTTTTAATATTCTCCCATTCACCCGAGTTTACATCTATTGCATTAATTTGTAACAGATCGGATTTGAGATCTTTTAAAAATTTTGGAATTGAAATTTCATCTTCTTTGGTTTTAGATAATTTTACTATTTCCTTATCAATTATCAATATTATTTCCGGAGTGTTTTTTGCTTGTCTTATTTTTTTTACGGCAAACTCTTTTGATTTATTCATTGGTATATGACTTTTGTTTATTTAATTATCAGATTTGATTTTATTTAATTCATGTTTGTTAATGCAGCGTATAGCTTCTTTTAAATTTTCAATGCTTTTATTTGAAATTGGAGAACTTGTTATTTCTATTAGTAGCATTTCCAGTTTTGAAAGAAAGCGAATAATGATAAAATCATGGGTGTTATTATTTTTAAGTGTTTTAATGCTTTTATCAATTATTTCTTCAACCTGCACCAAACTTGATGCAGTGATGATATCTTCTACTGTTTGATTTCTTAGTTCTGTCATTATGGGTATTATATTGATTCACTTAGTTTAATTGAAAATAATTTTTTTGAATTGTTCTTTTTGTATCCATACCTTATTGTTAATAATGCCCGGTCATGAACAATCATCCAATTGGTGCGGCCTCCGCTATAATATTTCATTATTGAATTTGGTCCGATTAGCTGGTTAAAAGATTCTATTAATTCATCTTCGTGTTTTTCGGATCTGGAAGCGGCAATCATTCTGTTATAGCATATTATTCCGGAAGGTGCAAGCAGGTTATTAAGGGCCGAAAGGAATTGATTGTCTGAGAATTTTTGAGGTGTTTCATCATCTACAAATATATCTACTGCTATTAAATCATATTTTTCAGTACATTTCAAAACAAAATTGTAAGCATCCGTTTCATGGATAGTTAGTTTTTTTACCCGACCGATATTAAAATACTTTTTTGCTAGTTCAATCACTACTTTATCCGCCTCTACACCTGTTATTGTACAGTTTTTGTGAAGAGTATCCGTAAGCAAGGAAGCAATGGAACCGGCTCCAAATCCAAGAATCAAAACATTCTTTATTTCTCTTTCACGAATGTTTAATTTTTTAAAAGTTTTGTGAAATATATCATGTAAAGATCCATAAGAATAATTAACGAGGCTTGTGTTTAGTAATAGTTTTCCACTATCCAAAACTACTTCCAGAAAAGGTGTTATTTGCCCCTTTCTTTGCTCAATGCGACAAGGTGAAACATAACTGGTTAAAGTTGTCAGGAACGAGTATTTCTTATTTAAATGCATTTCTTATTTAATAAGTTTTATTATTGAAACAATGTAAAGCAAACAAAGCCTTAACAGCTTTGTCAAAATTTGATTTCATTACTTCATTTTATTATTATAATTCATAGATTCCAGTAATTTATTAATTGCAAGATCTGTCTCTAAATCGATGCCAAGCATCTCTTGTAATATTTTTGAAAAATAAAGTGTATACACTTCGTCAGTTATAATGTTTGTTTTATTAACATTAACAAAACCAAATTTTTTAAGCTTTGCTACTCCTTGTTTTATAAGGGTTTCTTTGAAATTATGTCCTGTATCTTTTTTCATTTTCAGGAGATCTTTTCCCACATTTTAAGTAATCCTTCTAAGCTTGATGAATGTATTTTAAATCCGAAAGGGATCTCTTTTAGATCACTCCAGTAGGTAACTAATTTGGTTCCGATGGGCATTTCATTGAGCTGTTCTCTTACATATTTTGAATAAAGTGAATACAATTGAATATCGGATTTAATCGTGTCATCAATCATAGCAGTGCTGTCAATATTTTCAAGAAATGAATTGAAAAAATAAAATGCATCGTATTCTTTAAAATCAATTTGAGTGATATTGGAGTGAATAAATTTGACATTAGCCAAACGGTAATCATGCTTAAGGCGATTGGAAAGCTGATAATAATATTCACGTTGTTCAATCCCGGTAAAATGTCCATCCGTGTAAGCTGAGCCAACCATGCAAAATTTCCCGGCTCCTGATCCTATATCCAACACTTTTGTTCCCGGTTTATCAACAAGGAATTGAGCTGCAGTTTTTGCGACTGCGATTGGTGTCCAATGTCTTTTTGCTAATTTTCGTATTCGCTCTGGATAGATGACATTGAATTCTTCATCTTTCACAGCAATATTCAATTTTAGATACTCAAAAATCATTTTAGAAATTGTATTGATTAATTTAGTTTTCCAACAAAATCCGAAACGACCAATTTTTTATAATCGAAGGCCGTTAAAAAATCATTTTTAACTATTTTATAACTTTTCATTGTTATCAGTGCAATCCAATTGTGATAAGAATCAGAATTCAGCGATTGTGGATGGTTTAAAACATCCGTATTGCTGAATAAAATCTGACCATTAACCGGCATTATTAAGTCTAGCGTTTTATTTGCGCCATAAATAATCCCGAATGACTTGCCTTTCATTAGTATTTTTCCTTCCCTGTTTATTTCAATTAATTCAATACGGCCCAATTCTCTTTCAGCATAATCTGTAATGCCGATATAAATATCCTGTCTTCCAATAAAACGGGTCCAAAGATGATTATCAGTGTATTTAAGATTTACAGGTATAAACATTTTTAAATTTAATTGATACCGATTAATTTTTTATACTCAGCAGCATAAAGTAAATTTGAACTTTCCGCTGTATTGTTTGTTTTGATTTTTATTATCCAACCATCACCATACGGATCTTTATTAACCAATTCAGGATTTGTTATTATTTTTGAATTGACCTCCGTTATTTCTCCACTCATTGGAAGAAAAAGATCTGAAACTGTTTTCACTGCTTCAACAGTCCCAAATACCTGATGCTGCTCGAGTATTTCGCCTTGTGTTTCAACTTCAACATAAACTATGTCCCCTAATTCTTTTTGGGCAAAATCGGTGATGCCCACATAAATAAAATCGCCATCATTTTTAACCCATTCATGGTCTTTGGTGTAAAGTAAATTTTCTGGAAATTGCATTGTTATTGATGTTTAGAATTAATGATATTAAATTAGCTACAAATTTAGGGAGCATTAATCAGAGTAAATTTGAGTTTAGTCAACTAAAAAGTTGATTAAAATCAAGTTTTATAAAAACACGTTCTTATTTTCTTACCTTTGTTAAATATGCCTGCTACCATTGGATTTCCATTAGATAAATTTCATTTCCAGAGTGATTCTGTATTTGAAGGACTGCCTAAAGCTGATCTGGAATTTCTTGAATCAAAAATGATCGTAAATAAGGTTCGTAAGGGCAAAACTGTGTTTAACGAAGGTTCTTATCCATCTGGTATTTTTTATCTTCTAAAAGGTAAAGTGAAAAAATTCAAAGCGGATAGGGAAGGTAGGGAGCAAATTATTTATGTTTGTAATAGTGGCGAATTGCTTGGCTATCCTGCTTTATTGAGTGAAGAAACCTTTTCTGATTCCGCATCCACATTAGAAGATTGTATAATTGCATTTATTCCAAAAGATGACTTTTTGTTTCTTTTAAATCAATCAACCACACTTTCTAACCGGCTATTGAAAAATCTGAGTCATGAATTTGGTGTTCTTGAAAACAGTATTGCAACTTTTGCGCATAAATCAGTGAGGGAACGCTTGGCATTGAGCTTGCTTATTCTTAAAGATAAGTACAAAGAGAAAGGGGAAACGAATAAAAAAGCGGAAATTGTTTTATCCCGTGAAGATCTGTCAAATATTGTAGGTACAGCTGTTGAAACTCTTGTTCGTCTTCTTCATGATTTTAAAGACGAAGGTTTAATTGAAACGGAAGGCAAAAAAATTCGTGTACTCAATGCAAAAGCATTAGTGAAGATCGCAAATTTTTATTAAGAACTATGTGCACCATTAATTTGGAACATTAACAGCATGTTGAGCTTGTTCAATAGTTTCGAACTTTTTTACAAAATAAATATTGCTGCAATGATCATAACAATTATGATAACAATATATTGCCATACATCAGGAAAATAGGTTCTGATTGTTTTCCACATATTTTTGAGTTCTTCCATTTTTTGATTATTTAAAATAAGTTTTTACAGATCCTAAAAACTCATCAAAACAAGCTTTGTTGCCGGCTACAATTTCTTCTCCAAAAATATAATTATCATTTCCTTGAAAATCGGTTACTGTTCCTCCTGCCTGTTGTACTATGAATGCTCCTGCAGCCACATCCCAGGCACGTAGGCTATATTCATAAAAGCCATCGAATCTACCGCATGCTACGTATGCTAAATCAGTTGCGGCAGAACCTAACCTGCGCAAGCCACGTGTGTTTTTCATAAAATGTTTGAACAACTCCATGTATTCATCCTGGCGCTCATAATTATAATATGGAAAACCAGTGGCAATCAATGAATCGGCCAGTTTTTGAGTTTTGGAAACGCTTATTTCTTTTTCGTTCAAATATGCTTTGCTTCCTTCCCAGGCATAAAAACACTCATCCAGATTTATTTCATAGATCACACCGAGTACTAATTTATTATTCCTGGTCAATGCAATGCTGATAGCAAAACATGGGATGCCATGAATAAAATTTGTTGTCCCATCTAATGGATCGATGATCCAGTTATAGATTTCGCCTTTTTTTGATGAAGTACCTTCTTCAGCAATAAAGCCGGATTCAGGTAATAATAAAGCAAGGCCTTCCACTAATTTTTGTTCAGCTGTTTTATCCACATACGAAACAAAATCATTTTTACCTTTAATTTCAACGCTTTCAGTCGAAAATTTCAATCTTTCACTCTTTATAAACATTCCAACTTGTTTAGTTAGTTTGCATACATCCTGGCAAAGCTTTTGCATTGAATAATTATATAAATTGTTAATTTACAAAATTACAATTTTAAAGACAGAGTGCTAAGTAATCCGGATCTAAAATTTTTCCGAACGGAACTTATTAAAATACAAACTGTTGGCTCTCTTTTATTTATGGCGTTTTTAGTTAGATTTTAGAGCATCTGCAATTTTGATAAAATATTTCTGTATTTTTGAAATCAACTAATGAAAAAGAAAGTTTTTAAATTCATTTCTGCTGAAAATTTCAATGCTACAGTTTTGTTGGTATTGTTGTTTTTTTCTTCTTCCATATTATTTTCTCAGGAAATTCCTGTGGTAAATGTTACCTTTAAATTAAAGATCTTAAATGGGGATTTGAAAAGTTCACAGATCACTATTACAAAAACTGATGCTCCATATATTGTGATAGATCCCAATAAAGAGGGCGATGCTGTGGAT
>JAZKBX010000197.1:0-2081 GCA_040388455.1 Bacteroidota bacterium | reverse complement strand
AACGGGTTACAATACTAAAAGGATGTTAGTTGACACTCATGTTCCTGAAAATAGAGAAAGAGGGGATTTTGAAAGGCAAATTTCTGAAGTAACATTAGAAAAACTATCCGGAAAGTTGGAAGATAATTATGTGCAGATGATCGGTAAAATTAAATATAGTATGAGTAAGGCCGATTTTGATTTCGATAAAGTTCCACCGGCCAAAGAAGACAAAACGAAAAAAATTGAAAAGCCACCGTTGCCGCCTAATCCAAAACCAATTACTTCTTCTCCAAAGCAAAGCCAACCAATTTCTCCTGTTGTTAATAAACCTGAATCTGCTCCCAAAACAACAGGTAAAAATAAAGTAGTGAAAGTTATTTCAGAAGATTATAAAACAATTACTATAATAACTATTACTATTGATGGGAAAGACATTATTTATAAAAAAGAAGAGTATAATTGGAGTACGTTTTTTTATAAAGATGGCAAGCGGATAACAGGAGACACATTTACAAATGAAACGCTGTAGTTGATTTAACTCCTCAGTTTTCAAATTAATGCTTCAACGTATTTTTTAAGTTGATTTACGTTCTGTTTTTTTGAAAAACCAAATGCCCGTAGCCCCAAGGATAAACAATATTGTTGAAATTAATTCGGCTTGGGTAAAAGAAAAATCTCCAATGTGATAAAGTGTATTTACGCGGATCTTTTCAATGAAAAAACGCTCAACTCCATTAAATATAAGGTAAACAGAGAACAACATTCCCGGAGTAGTAATACGTTTGCGCAGGTACCACAATACAAAAAATAACCCCACACACATAATAGTTTCGTAAAAAGGAGTAGGAAACACAGGTGGTACAAGATGGTTGCAATATTTAGCATCGAAACAATTTGCCATAGGCTCACCAACACCATTCACATTATGGGGATAGTCATAAGCCCATACCCAGTCCGGTGCCCAATTTAACCAACTTGGTTTTGGCGCTACATTATCAATTCCCCAGTCGCCATCACCTGAAACATGGCAGCCAACACGGCCAATCGCATACCCTAACATTAGTGAAGGTACAGAAGAATCTATTAAGTGGGTAACAGCAATTTTATTTTTGTAACCATAATAAATTAATGCGGCAGAAGCCAAGATAAGTCCGCCATACATCGTTAACCCGCTAAAAGAAAGCAACGCATCAATAGGATCCGCAATAAAATCATCCCAGTTTTCCAGATTATGAAAAATTTTAGCTCCTATTATTCCTGCGAAAGCTGCAATAAGTGTCATATTTCCAACATGCTGGTATGGATGCATTTCTTCCTCAACCCAAACAGGTTTGTCTAATTTTGTTTTTTCTTTTTCACGATATTTCAAATAAGCCGAAAGTGCAGCGAAAATGATGGCACCAAACAAATTACCTTGAGTAGAAAGTATAAAACCTTGTGTGTTTTCTGTAAATGCAGAAAAATTGAGGATTATGAATACTACTTTGTATCCTATTAAAAAGCCAATGATGGCAGAAGTAATAAGCTCGGCTGTTGTGGCTTTTGCTCCTTTTAATATTTTAACAGTGGTTGAGCCTATAAGGCCTTCTTTTTCTTTTCTTTTTAATTCTAGTGTCCAAAAATAGGCAGCTACTAAAAAGGCTACAGCAACAAAAAAACCAAAACTCTGAACCATTTTAAGGAAGGGCAAATCCAGTCCAAATAGATCTTTTACTGCGTAATATATTGAAGGATACATATAGATTTAAATTAGTCAGCTAATATTATGAAACGTTAAAAAAAACTCTTCTCTTTAATTTTATGTTAAAGTAATTAGTTCAAAACCCTTTTAAGAGATAAAAAACTTGAATGAGGTGCACAAAAGTCATGAAGTTGCGAATTTACAAATAATGCGTTAGAATTACGAATCCAATGTGATTTGTAAAGTTGTAATAGCCCTTGAACCACAATTAATTGTATTTTAGCCTTCCGAATTGGCAAAGGCACAGCAATAATAAAGCGCCCCTTTAACAATTGGGACAATTATATTTTTTAGAGGTAGGATTTTTTAGATTTTGGTTTTATGAAAATAGCACTTATTGGTTATGGAAAAATGGGTA
>JAZKBX010000196.1:0-13938 GCA_040388455.1 Bacteroidota bacterium | reverse complement strand
AGCATACCTTTAATTACACTTGAAGGGAAATAATATCCAATAATTCCTGCTTTCAGATAACCAAGAGCAATTTGTATTAAACCTGCCAATACCACGGCAAGTAAAAACACTTCGTAACCTCCCAGCTGTGTTATTGCATTTAGAACTATAACTGTTAAACCGGCAGCTGGGCCGCTAACACTCAAGGATGAACCACTGGCAAATGCTACTACTGTACCGCCAATTATACCGGCTATAATTCCAGAAAATAGTGGCGCACCTGATGCAAGTGCAATTCCTAAACAAAGCGGCAAAGCTACCAGGAAAACAACTAAACCTGCTGGTAAATCATTTTTAAGGTATTTAAAAGTTAAACCTTTTATAATTTTGTTTTGAATGTCCATAAAGAATATTATTATCAATTATTAAAACTGATAATAGATTAATATAAATGATTAAAACCCTGCAACAGATTGAAATCAAATGAATAATCTAAAACAGATTAAAATCAAAAGAATTAGTGTAGAAATTAAAAAAATGAAACAACAAAGGGCTGAAGCCTTGGTAGGATAAAATGGTGATTACAACATTTCCGGGGGCGAAAATACCTTTTGACTGTAATCAGATGAAGAAAAATCGATGTTCTGTGTAGAACCTAAACTTCCGGCTTCTAGCTGTCCGGCAATGAGTGTATTATTAAAATGCTTGTGATTAAGATAAAAATCTTCAGAAAAATTCAGTTTCTCATTTTTTTCGCTGCTCTTCTCTGATTCTTTTTCCTCACAATCAAAATTGTCTATCCAAGCCATTGAAACACCATCAAATGTTTTTGAAAAATACCTGATCGTTTCATAGCTATAAGCAAATGAAAATATAATAAGAAGGCAATATGTAATGATTTTTTTCAAAAGAGAAAATGACTGTTTTTGCAAAGATGCGAAAAAAACAGGGGATTGATTCTTAAAAATATATAAATTAAGTTTTTTTAACAAATATAGAAAAGGGCCAAAACACAACAAGGCTTGTTTTGGAATATATAACAGGAGGAAAAAAGTGAGTCTGTCTATCTCTTTTCTTAAATCTTAATACCTAAAGTTATATAATAGCTTCTCCCGTCTGAAGGGATAATTCCCGGTCCGGGATAACCATCTGCTCTGCGGGTAAAATACATATTATCAGTTAAATTGTTTATTCCTGTTGCTACCGACAACCATTTGTAACTATAGCTTACTGCAAGATCCATCACATAATAGGAAGGAATTAATCCGGTAACTGCATTTGAAGTATAAACTGCATTAGTTGCATCAGTATATTGTTCACCTGTTTTCGCATACTGAAAAGTTAATTTAAGTTTCTTATAAGAAACACTTAAACCTGTACGCAAAATAGTTTTGGGTACAAATTCAACTTCGTTGTTTTCATAAGATTTTTGTTTACTGTCAATGTAACGCGCATCTATCAATGATAAATTACCAAATAGCGAAATTCCCAATTTCCGTTTTGTTCCAGCAATTAATTTAAATATATCTACTTCGGCAAAAGCCTCCAGGCCAATGTTTCGCGAATCAGAAATATTAGTACGGTAACGGTAAGGCTGGTAACTGAATGTATCCACCAATAAAATTGAACCGATCCTATTATTATATTTTAAATAAAATAGGCTTACATCAAAATTCAAATAATTCTTTACATTGCCTCTCATACCCAAATCGGTCGAATAACCTTTCTCATCTTGTAAATTATTATCTACCTTGGAATTTGGATTTACAATGCGCATATCATTAAAATTGATAGAGCGATAATTTTGAGAAAAATTCGAATACATTTCAATATTCGATGAAATTTTATATCCAATCCCTAAGCCAAGTAAAACAAAGCTTCTGTAATTACTTCTATTATCCTGCACTTTGTTTTTATAAATTACATTCCCGGCTAAATCAGTATATTGTTCGTTATAATAGCCGTCAGACTTCGTAGAAATATATTCAAAACGAACTCCGGGTGTAACATTTAATCTTGGAGTGATTCTAAAAACATTTTCAGTAAAGAGCGAAGTATTTTCACTTGGGAATTTATAATCAGAATGTTCCAGATCATCAGGGTTCAAATAATTAAAATCAGCATCTTTACTATCATTTCCAAAACCCTGTTTACGCAAGGTTAAACCTCGGTAATACCTCCCTCCCACAAGTAATGTGGAAACACTTTTCATAAAATTATATTGAACAGCATAGCGCAATTCAGCGCCAACATTTCTAAATTTATCCTGAAGCAAATTCCTTTCGGTCATAGGATCTACCCGGTTAATTAATCCCAAAAAACCAATTGCATCGCGCTGAGCATATAAACCAAAAGTTCTAAAGTTGATGCTTGATGTTTCGCTGATATCATAATTAAAATTTAGTGCTGCCAGATTCCAGTTTACTTTAAACCAATTGCGCGTGCGGTAAGATTGACGGGGATCTTTCTTAAATTGATTATCTGTCAAACCACCGGCCTGCTGGGCAATGTAATCCATAAGAGTATATTCTGCGGTGACTTTAAACTTTTCAGAAAATTGATAATTTAATGATACATGTGCTGTATGTACTTCAAACGCAGAGTTTGGACGCCAACCATCCCCTTTCTTGTACTGATAAAAAGTGCTATAACTGAATTTATTTTTTGTGCCGGAAAAACTTGTAAAAGCATTATAAAAACCAAAGGATGCAATTGTTTGTTTAGCTTCTAACTGAAATACTTTATTTGCAGGTGGCTTTTTAAATTTAAAATTGATGAAGCCACCAAATTGTGTCCCATATTGCAATGAAGCAGCGCCTCTCACCACCTCTATTCGCTCTAAAGCTTCGGTTGGTGGCGTATAATAACTTTCCGGATAACCCAAGGCATCAGCACTTATATCGTACCCATTTTGACGCGTATTAAAATTAGAAACACGATTAGGATTTAAGCCTCTCCCACCCACACCAAGTTGAATACCTGAGCCATCACTTTCCCAGATATTTAAACCAGCCACTTTATTATAAATTTGACGGGCATTATTTGTGGCTAAGTTCCCGGCTGCATCACTCAATAGAATTACTTCATTTTTTTTTCCGGCATATATCGCAGTACCTTCCACTTGTTTTAAGCGGGTGATGCCAAAATCATTATCCTTTTCTGCCTCAATAATTACCTCATTTAATACTTTAATATTTTTCTTTTCAGTGATTACCGTGTCCTGTGCGGAAAGAAAATTATTTGCTAAATTGACAAATGAAGTAAATAAAAAAAGGATTATACGAAGTTTGTAAGGATCGAATACCATCCCGAATATTTTTTTTTGCAATGAAGCTAACTTCATACGAAGTACAAAAAGAAAACTCCTTCCATCCAAGTTTTTTTTGTTCGACAAAATAAATTCGCAATTAATTTTATTATATAAACTTTTCAAAACTATTTTTTTTCAAAAGGTAATACCCACCACTTATGTCTGAAGTTTTCTTTTTGGGTTGTTAAATCTAAATTTTTATCAATAAACAAAAGGCTTCCACTGCCATTTAAGGTTACATAAGATTCCACCCGTATTTCCGGATTTTTAATTCCTTGCTCCTGGTATTTTTGTTTTAAAAAATGAGCATATTGTAAAATCATATCTGGTTGTGTTGCCATCATTTTCTCCTGATTAGGTGTTAAATAATCATTCATCATGGCTTCTCCACTTCGCTTATTGTCTTTATCTGTAACATAAAAAAATGCTTTTCCGGCTTTTTCCATTAACATTACCCGCCAGGAAAAACGATAACCTTGTTCTGTCCAAAACAATTTCCCAGGGTACAACAAATACCTGAAAGGCATAAACAGTTGAATAGAAAAATGCACGAACAAAACTACTATTAAAAATTGTTGTACTAAGGGTTTAAATACATAAGCTTTATTGACAATATGTGCTTTTTTAATTTTAAAAAAAGACAAAACTCCAGATAATGATTCAATAACTTTTAAATGAAACCTTTCAGAAAAAAATATTAGGGTACAAATGATCATAATGTATGGAAACATTCCTATTTGAAACAACAATGACGTCATAACATGAAATACAATCACTAAAAAATAAGCAACCGCCCGTGTTTTTTTGAATATTAATAAAAACGGTATTGACAGATCATAAATAGCCCCAAACCAACTAAAAAAATAGGCGATCCATGTTTTATCCAATAAAAAACCAATTAAAGGCATGTTGGTATGAGGTGGCAACCAGGTTCGTAATGGTTGTGCTTCAAATAACCAATCAGGATTTAATTTAGCTACACCGGCAAAAAAATAAACTAAACCTAATTGTAATTGAATAGTGATTATAAACCATCTCGGAATATGAGTAATACGTTTTAAAGGAGACAACCAGCTATCAACAGAAAGGTATCTTCCTGCGGGTAGCAATATCATTAAAAAGGCAATTATGCTTATAAAGTAATAATGATTGAGATAGTTGCTTTTATCAATTAACTCAACGTAGGTAAAAGTTACAAAGAATAACAAAGCTGAAAACCGGTACAAAAAACCAAACATTATCATTAATGCAGCAAATGCCATTGTAGCAAACAAAAAATACATTCCTGTTTCACCCAATGGTTTTACCCATTCAAAACCATAATACGAAAAATAAAAATTCGGCTTAATATATAGGTCGTAGATCCAACCATTCAACCAAAAGCGAACAATACTTCCCAGCATCATTCCACCAAATAAAATGCGAAAAACAACTAACGGAGCAATGTGGACCTGCTCCGTTAGTTGTTTTTTTATTTGATTCATTAGAGACCTCAATAATTTTGCTTCTTTTTTAATGAACTTTTATTTTAAAAATTCAAGAATTCACCAAATCGATAATTCAAAAATTTGAATTTAATCACCATCATTGTCCTGGTATGTAATTAAAATACCCAATGCAGAGGGTACATCTACTTTTAAAAGGACTACTAATTTTTGTAATTCCGCATAAGCAGCATCCACAATAGCTGCATTTGAAACTACAGCTTGTGATAATGCGCCTGGTATTGCAGCTAATTTAGTTTTAGCCAAAGTAAATTGATCCTTAATAACATCATTTAAAAGACCTAAAGAATGCTGTGCTTTTGCATGTGCCAGATAATCATCCAATCCCAAACCATCCGCATTTTGTGAATTTCTTCCTAAATAAATATTTTCAATACTTTTCAAATGTTCTGTTACCAATACCAATGATTGTGTTGAATAATAAGCTTCCACCTTTTCCGGTATCGGTGTTCCAAATGTTTTTTTTCCAAGTGGAATACCAATTTTTGCATTTTTCAATAATTCAAAATCATAGTTCAATTGATTTACCAGCATTCCAATTGATCCACCTACATCGCTTCCGGTATTACTTTTAAATGTTGAACCATAATTTCCACCATTGACAGCCCAAGCGGTGTTTACAGCATCACTTTTAGATTTAAGTTCATTCATCAAACTTGCTAAATAGGATTTCGCATTAGTAGCATTAACATCAGAAATATAGTTTGCCAAAATCTGAGCAGTATTTTGGTTGAAACGAAACAATAAAAAATCAAGAGCCGAAAGTCCTTTAGCATCAATATTTTCAGCAGTAGCTAAATTATATACACCAGTACTGATATTCGTATTTATTTGACCAGTATCACACGGGAAAATATTGAAATTTGCACGAACCATTTCATTTTCTCCTGGTCCAAACTCAAAAGTGGAACAATCTTGATAATTAGTATATGCTTGCAAAAATTTTGTTTGCAAATCAATTAGCGAAACTGCTGTTGGATTAGCTACAAACTGATTAGTTAATAGCTGCATTGAATCAATCGATATTTTCAACTTTTCGTAAGATGGAATTATCAAATTATCAGAAATATTTGCAAGCATTCCACTCTTATCAAAAGAATTTTCCGGTGTTACTTCATCTTCTTTTTTTTTGTCTTTACAAGAAGTGAAAGTCAAGGCTAAAGCTGCCACAAAAATTGGTAAACAAATATATTTTTTTAGTATTTTCATTCTAAACCTTTTTTAACACAAATCCCAAACAGTTTATTTTAAAAACCATTCGGGGAATTATGTTCTTTAAATTTAACTAAACAAAAATCAAAATGCACTTAAATTAAATGCATAAACTGTGTTGATAGCGTTAATGGCAGTGTCAATATCAGCAACGGAAATGGTATAAAAATTATTTCCAAGAGCAGATAGGGCAGTTGCGATTTGAGTATTCGAAATCTTTTTGTTGCTATTATATTTCAATGAATTTATAAAACCAACTGCTTCAGAAAGTACGTGACGCATCTCTACCTGATCAGTACCAAAGGCCGCTTTTGCTTCCTTCATTTCCAAAATAGCAGATGCCGCTACAACTCTTTCCCACTGTTCACGAACTATAATAACCTGTGCATCACGTGTAGTATAATCTTTATTAGAAATGGCTGCCCTCAATTTTAAAAATCCATTCATTAAAGCTGTATTACAAGAAATAGGGGTGTTTACTTCAGCACAATATTCTGCCCAATATTTAACTTCCGATATATTTGTTGGGAAATCAATTGGGGCACCAAAATAGCCAAAAGCTTCATCACAGTGGTGTTCCATTGTTGTGCCATCCGAATTTAAAGTTGTATTGTCGTCAACATTAAAATTTGCTAAATATGTTTCAACTGCCTGATAATAAAATACAGCTCCCATCAATTGTTTTTTAATCACTTGAGCAAGCTCTATACCATTCCGGTCAAATAATCTTCCACCATCTAAGCCAGCTACTCCATTAGATGCGACAACTGCAGATTGACTTGCAACAGCTAATGAATCAAATAAAGCATCAAAATAAGTTTGATCCAAACTATATGTTTTATTTTTCAACTGTTTGCCACTAGCGTCTAAAGCTATTAGACCAAATGGATTTCCTGTATTTGAATACATATCTTTCATTAAATTTGCATCTAGCACAATTCCATTGTTTCCTTTTTTCATATAGTTGGAAATAGAATCCATCATTGTTAAACGGGTACTTTGTCCACCATAATTTACATTTGCAAAATTGTATGTGACTGGCACAGTATAACCAGTTGGTACAGGAGTTGGAACTGGTTCATCTTTGTCTTTTTTACAAGATGCAACAGCAATAGATACAACTAAGCCCAAAGTAAGGCTTTTAAATAAGTTGATGTTTTTAATCATGGATTCTATTTATTTTTTAATAATTTCTTTATTTAGACTAATTTTAAATAACGAAACAAAAGTAGATTTAGCAGCTTGGATAGGCAATACCTAAAATGTGGTATTTTAAAAAATTACAAAAAACTTCCAGATACAGGCATATAATATAAGAGAAATAGAGAAACAAAAAAAATTGCAGGGACAATTAGCCAACCCCAACTTTTGCTTCACTCATTAATAATAAGGGGAGGTAAATTAATTACCGGAAGAAAATAAAAAATGATTAGGGCTTACCAGGTTTTCGCGAACAGCAAATAAAACAAGTCCGGCAGTATTATTCACACCTAACTTATTCATAATATTTTTACGGTGTGTAGTAACAGTATGGGTACTTAAAAATAGTTTATCAGCAACCTCTTTATTTGAATAACCTTCAGCAATTAAAGTGATGATTTCCATTTCACGGTCGCTGATATTCATTCCCTGGCAGGAATATTCCGGAATAGTTGTTGATTTTTCATTTAAAAGGGCATTTGCAATTTTACCGCAAATAAATTTTTCACCTTTTGTAGTCTTGTAAATTGCTTCTATTATTTCATCCTGATCGCAATCTTTTAGCAAATGGCTGGTAATACCTATTTTCAAACCTTTTGATATAATTTCATTACTCTGCAACTGGGTGATAGCAAGTAATTTTGCTTTAGGATAATTTTTAACGATTTGCTGCAATCCCTCTAAACTGTAGTTTACAGATGTATAATCAATAATGATCAAATCGGGTTTGTAAAATTTGGATTGATTTATCAGATCAGAAGTACTCAAAGCTTCAGCCAATAGCACAAAATCAGCATTCTCATTCAAGAGAACCACTAAACCTTTGCGGCTTAAAAAGTGACTGTCGGCTATGGTAATTTTGATTTTTTCCACAAAAAAATTATTTAGACTGATTTTAAATAATAATCAAAAGTACATATTGAATTCGTTTCCACAAACTATTTCTTCAATTATTTTTCCCATAAAAAAGTAGTAAGTGCTTTATGCCTGTAAGTGAACAATTTACACCAATAATTAAAGATGAAGGAAATAACCGGAAGCTCTCACAACAGTATCACATATTACATATTAAATAATAAATATTACATAATACCCGGTTCCACAACCGTACTTTTCCCTTCAATCGAAAGTATTGTATTGCTAAAAACTGTTTGAGCTTCGTCAAGCAAGGGTTGTAGATCTCTGTAACGTGCCGAATAATGTCCGATCATCAATTGGTGTACCTCTGCTTTTTGAGCTATTGTAGCGGCTTGTAAAGCAGTACTGTGAAAGGTTTCTTTTGCCCGTGGCAACATCTCATTTAAAAAAGTAGCTTCGTGGTATAACAGGTCTACTCCTTTTATAATATCTATAATACGCTCATCATAGCAGGTATCGGAACAATAAGCATAGCTGCGGGGTTTGAGTTTATTGCTTACAAGGTTACTATTGGGTATTAATTCACCTTCGGTTGTAATAAAATCAGCACCACTTTTTATTGCCAAAATTTGTTCTACCGGTATATGATATTTTTGAATGATCTCTTTTGAAATGTTTGC
Organism: Bacteroidota bacterium; assembly: GCA_040388455.1. Classification (GTDB taxonomy): domain Bacteria; phylum Bacteroidota; class Bacteroidia; order 2-12-FULL-35-15; family 2-12-FULL-35-15; genus 2-12-FULL-35-15. The sequence continues at coordinate 5,194 of JAZKBX010000196.1, read as the reverse complement.
AAGCAAAGGCTTTTCGGTAAATAAAAAACCACAGCAAGGAATCCGGTGATTCAATAGAATGGTGCGCACTTCAACTTTATTGTCTTCAAAAATTAAATCATTAGCAATGTATTTATGGTGATGATAAACAATTTTGAACCTTAAATAAGTTTGGGAATGTTTGAATTGTACCTCAATTATTTCTTCCAGTTCGGGCGGACAATAAAGTTGCAGATCCACTGTTCTTCCTAATAAATGCATGCTGGATAGCAAGCCGATCAATCCCAGGTAATGATCACCATGCAGGTGACTGATAAATATATGATTGATACGCTGAAATTTCAGTTTGAACTTCCGTAACTGGATCTGTGTGGCCTCTCCACAATCGATCAAAAAAAACCGCTCAGCTATATTTAATAACTGAGCGGTTGGATTACGTGTAGATGTAGGAGTTGCACTGCTGCAACCTAAAATAGTTAATTCAAAATTTTGCATTATTTGCTGGAAACAACCATTCTTTTTGTTGTGGTAATAGCACCATTTTTAACAGAATACATGTAAACACCCGGTGCAAACGAATTTGCATCAAGAGCAATAGTATTCATACCTTTTACAGCTTTGAAATTACTTGAATATACCACTGCGCCAAGCATATCATAAACCTTAAACTCAACATCTGAATTATGTACAGATGTAAAACCAATTTCTGATTTAGTACTAAACGGATTCGGCATGTTCTGAGCAACATCAAATTTGGACAAATTAAGAGATTCAATTCCTGCAGCCGGATCTACTACATGCAACTTGTAATTATTATTTTCTGTAGCATTTGCCCAAGTTCCTATACCAAAAGCAACACCACGTCCTTTTGATTTTATCTTTATTGGAAAATCTCCAGCTTTTGTTGGAGTTCCACTTACTATTACGCATGACTGCCCTGGTGCATCCCAATAACAATATTTGGTCATTGTATAACCGCTTATTCCACTAACACCTCCCGAAGGAGTATTTGTTCCATTACCTAAATAAGTTAATCCAATAACGGATATATCAACGTATGCAGGAGTTCCTGAGGTAGAAGTATCTGCTAAAACTTCTGTTAATGCTAAATGACTAAGTGTAACTGTTTGCCCCAGCACTATAGATGTAGCCGGTAATTTAATACTCATAGTAACAGTATAGGCTATATTTAAAATACCTGCGGGAATACCGGTTAAAGAATCCGGACAAATACCAAAAGTAGAATCTGTTGGTACACAAGATATGTTTGGAGTACATACTGCTTGTGCAGAAGAATCCAAAACTCCTAATGAGGAAATTAATAGAACACTTGAAAGTAATTTTTTCATCATAATAAATAATATTTAGAATTTAGAACTTTTAATTCATTTTTCAGCCTGATCTTGGGCTTTAAAATGATTTTAGGCCATAAAGGTAAAGTTTTATTTTCAAAATTTCAAACTACCCATCTAAATTACTCAATTCTTCTTAAATTCTATTGTTTCTCCACAATCGATCAAAAAAAACGCCCAGCTAAAAGCTGAGCGGTTTTTGATTTTAGTTTGCATTAAACAACCTGAAGTTTCAATTCAAATTTTTTAATTATTTAGTTGAAACAACCATTCTTTTAGTGATTGTACTAGCACCATTTTTAACTGAATACATGTAAACACCTGGAGTCAAAACATTAGCATCAATGCTAATAGTATTTACACCTTTTATTGATTTGAAATTACTGTTGTAAACAACTGAACCAAGTAAGTTATAAACCTTAAATTCAACTTCAGAACTGTTTACTGAAGAAAAACGAATTTCTGATTTATCGCTAAATGGATTTGGAGTATTTTGACTCACTTCAAACTTAACCTGATCAATTGATCCAACACTTGATGGTGCTGCAACAACTAAACGATAATCATTGTTCTCAGGCGCAGCTGCCCATGTTCCTGCTCCAAAAAATACAGCACGAGCTTGAGAAATAATTTTTATTGGAAATGTTCCCGACTTAGTTGGAGTACCACTTACAATTACACATGATTGACCCGGAGCATTCCAATAACCATATTTAGTCATTGTATAACCACCAATTGAACAACTTGTACATCCTGAAGGAGCATTTGCTCCGCTACCTAAATAAGTTAATCCAATAGCAGATAGATCAACCCAAACAGCTGTTCCAGAAGTAGAAGTATCAACTTTAACCTCAGTTAAAGCCAAATGAGTTAAATTGTAAGTTACTCCTGCAACAACTGTAGAAGCAGGAATTTTTATACTCATAGTAACAGTATACGCTTGACCTATAGTACCTGCAGGTAAACCAGTAGCAGAATCAGGACAGATACCGAAAGTAGAATCAGTTGGTACACAAGAGATATTTGATGTACACAATGCTTGTGCTGAAGAGTTCATCACTCCTACACTTGCAATAAATAAAACAGTTGAAAGTAATTTTTTAATCATAATTATTTAGAGTTTAGGTTAAGGTTTATATTCATCTTTTACCATTTACAATTGGCATTTAAAATGAATTTAGGCGATAAAGATAAAATTTTAATTTTAATTTTCAAAAAACTGTTAATAAATTAATTCCAAGACTCCTCTCCCATTAAACCTATCAGAAAGGGTGAAATGGAATTTATTAAGCTTTAATTGAAAATAGTTCAATAGCCTCAGGTAAGGTTTTGGTAATAGTTAAGATGGTATCCAATTGGGAGATAGCAACCAGTTTCTTAACAGATTCCTGTAAGCCTGTTAAAACAAATACTCCCTGGCTATTTTTGCAAAGGCGATTAGCTACCAAAATAGCGCTTAATCCTGAAGAGTCGCAATAACGTGATTGAGAAAGATCAATGATAATATTTTTTACACCATCCGTATTTAATACTACCAACTCTGATTTAAGAGAAGGAGCTACGGTGCTATCCAGTTTTTCAGCGGTTAGCTTTATTACTGTGTATTTATCGTTTTTTTCTATTTGAAAATTCATAATAAAGGATATTTTTACAAAAGTACAAAAATTATCCTTTAAAATTACAAATTCAAGGTGATTATACAAGGAATTGCAATTTTGCCCCCCCCTTAGTCTGACATCATGGAAGGTTAGTCAAAGCTTGTAAAGACTGGGGAGAAGACCGATTTTGGCTTCAAAAAATGACATTGGATTGAAAAGCCTTATGGTAAAGCAATGCTGCGTTAGGGATTGCAACGTAAATCCTTCTCCGATTTTTCATCGGAGAAGATTGAAGTGAAAAGCCCGCCCTTTCTTGTTTAAGAAAGGAACGCCCAAATAATTTTAGCAAATCTTAAAGGAAAACAACCAAAAAATCCGTAATTTAAGCCCGGCCAGCAAGCAAAAACAGCACAGCCATACGTACCGCAACACCATTCTCCACTTGTTCCAGAATAATACTTTGATCACTATCCGCAACATCGCTGGTAATTTCAACCCCACGATTTATAGGCCCCGGATGCATCACCACAATTTTTTTAGTAAGCGAATCCAGCAATTCTTTGTTCAAACCAAAGAGCATGGTATATTCACGTAAAGAAGGGAAAAATTTAATATCCTGACGCTCTAACTGAATACGAAGCATATTGGCTACATCGCACCATTCAAGGGCCTTTTTCAGATTATGTTCTACCTTAACTCCAAGGCTGCTGATATATTTGGGCATTAAGGTAGTTGGACCGCAAACCATAACTTCAGCACCCAATTTTTGTAAGCAAAATATGTTTGAAAGAGCCACCCTGGAGTGAAGAATATCTCCAACTATAGCTATTTTTTTCCCTTTTATGTTGCCAAGTTTTTCTTTTATTGAAAAGGCATCAAGTAATGCCTGTGTGGGATGTTCATGAGCGCCATCACCGGCATTTATAATTTTAGCATTCACATGTTTCGATAAAAATAGTGCTGCACCCGGGTTTGGATGGCGCATCACCACCATATCCACTTTCATGGCCAAAATATTATTAACAGTATCAATTAAGGTCTCCCCTTTTTTTACAGAAGATGAGGAGGAAGAAAAATTGATCACATCAGCACTAAGCCGCTTTTCAGCTAATTCGAAGGAAAGTTTTGTGCGTGTTGAATTTTCGAAAAACAAATTTGCAATGGTAATATCACGTAAGGAAGGGACTTTTTTTATCGGGCGATTGATGACTTCTTTAAAACTTTCGGCCGTGGTCAATATTAAATTAATATCACTGGCCGTTATATCTTTTATTCCAAGTAAGTGTTTGGTGCTCAGTTTAGTCATTTCTTTATTTATCTAGTGATTTGGAGAAATGGTGATTTGGGAATTTATTTTTAAATGCTCCATTTTTCTATTTTTCCAGATCTCTAATTTTTAACTCTCCAATTCTCTAACTCTCTAAATCAAAAATTCATTAACGTTACTTTATCTGCTCCATCAGTCTCTTTCCATTCTACCTTCACTTTTTCTGATGCGATCGAATCAATGGTTTTACCAACATATTTAGCCTGTATGGGCAAATGCCGGCTTAATCTGCGATCGATCAATACCAATAGTTCTACATCCTTGGGCCTGCCGAAAGCCAGCATAGCATCCAATCCGGCACGGATAGTACGGCCGGTAAACAGCACATCATCCACAAGGATAACATTTTTATTTTCAATGATAAATTCTATTTCGGTGGCAGTAGGGACTAACTCTTTCTGACGGAAATCATCACGAAAAAAAGTAATATCAAGACTTCCGCACTTAATATCTTTTTTCTTTAAAATTTCAGAAAGTTTTTTTTGGATGCGTTGTGCAAGAAAGGTACCACGGGGCTGAAGGCCGATTATTACAGTTTCTGAAAAATCGTTGTGTACTTCAATTAATTGATAGCAAAGCCGGGTAACGGTAATTTCGAAGTGTTTACTATCTAAAATGATCCTGGGCTTCATCATATTCAGGGAACAAATATATATTAATTAACTCAGGTTTTGATATTTTTTTTCGGTAAGTTTTTGATTTGTAATGAAGAATTGAATTAAAATTATTGGGGCGTTCCCTTTCTAAAAAGAAAGGGCGGGCTTTGCACTTCAATCTTTTCTTCCGCTAAATAGCGGGAGAAAAGGATTTACGTTGCAATCCCTAACGCGGCATTCCGGGCCTAAATAAGATAGTTCAGCAAACATATACATTAATTTGCCTTTAACAATCACTCCTGAAATTAGCAAATCCAGATTCGTAGATTTGAAACAATTCGT
>JAZKBX010000195.1:511-7270 GCA_040388455.1 Bacteroidota bacterium | reverse complement strand
AGATGATCGATGCTACTAAAAAGGACGATAGTAATGAATCAAAAAATAATGATGGTAAAAAATTAAAATAGGATTTTTTAGCAGGAGCCCTGAAATATTTTGAATTCAGAAGTTTATCGGTTTAATATAAAAAGAAAATACAAAATGTAACCTGCCCTTTTAAAAACATCAAACAATGAAAACTATTCGAACAGTTTTACAAGGATTTTTTATTTTGTCATGTGGATTAATTATGGGGCAACAACAAGATAAAATTTATGGAAAACCATTAATTGTCCTTACAGAAAGGAACCCTTGGGCAATGGTAATTGGCTCAGACGTTCCAACTTTTGCAATGTATGAAAACGGACAAATAATCTACAAGAAGCAAGAGAACGAACAGTTAAAATTTTATGAAGTAAGGTTAACTAAAGAAGAACTTCAGGAAGTAATTAAATCTTTTTTAATTTTGGAGAGCATTTATAAGCTTGACGAAAGTATCAGTTTAAGCAATTCGACAGACCAACCTTCAAATAATTTATTTTTAAATATTGATTTTAAAAAAACAATCATCGTTTACGGTAATCTTGACAAACAAAGTAAGGACAGGCAAAAAGCGCCCGAACAACTTTTAACCGTCTATGATAAAATTAAAAATTATAAAAACAGTTCTGCAAAAGAATGGTTACCTGCAAGAATTGAAGTAATATTTTGGGACTATAAATATGCACCAACATCAAGACCTTGGCCAAAGGAATTTCCTGATTTAAACTCCCTTTCCACGGTGAAATCCAACAGCGATAGTTATAGTGTTTTCATTGACAGAAAACTTTTTGAACCCTTCAAAAAATTCTATTTGTCCATGGAAGAAAAACAAGCAGTCGAAATTAATAATAGAAAAATGGCAATATCATACAGATTACCCTTTCCTAACATAAAATGAGTATTAGTTATAAGTATCAATGACAATAAGGGATGAGGCATATACAGGTGAGTAAAAAAAATGTATTCTTTACTAATTAATAAAGCACCGATTCGTAAAAATTTAACAATTCGTAATCAATAAGAAATGAAACAATACCACGATTTAATGCAACATGTTTTGGATAAAGGAGCAACCAAAACAGACAGGACAGGAACCGGAACCATTAGTGTTTTTGGATATCAGATGCGATTTGACTTACAGGAAGGCTTCCCGATGCTGACAACAAAAAAACTGCATTTAAAATCCATTTTGCATGAATTACTTTGGTTTTTAAAGGGTGATACCAACATCAAATATTTAACAGAAAACGGTGTTCACATTTGGGATGAATGGGCAGATGAAAATGGAAACCTTGGACCTGTATACGGTTCTCAGTGGCGCAGTTGGCCTACTGCCGATGGGCGGCACATTGACCAGATCACGCAGGTTGTTGAACAAATAAAAAATAATCCTGACAGCCGCAGGATGATTGTGAGCGCCTGGAATGTTGGTGAAATTGATAAAATGAAATTGCCTCCTTGTCATGCTTTTTTTCAATTTTACGTGGCTGATGGAAAATTAAGCTGCCAACTATATCAACGTAGTGCAGACATATTTTTAGGTGTACCCTTTAACATTGCTTCTTATGCTATTTTAACTTTAATGATAGCACAAGTTTGTAATTTAAAACCGGGAGAATTTATTCACACATTGGGTGATGCACATTTGTATTCCAATCATATTGAACAGGCTAAACTTCAATTAACCAGGGACCTGCGTAAATTACCAACATTAAAAATCAATCCTGAAGTAAAAAGCATTTTCGAATTTAAATTTGAAGATTTTACATTGGAAGGTTACGATCCTCATCCACATATAAAGGCTGCTGTTGCTGTTTAGGCATTGGGCATTAGTCATTGGGGATTAGGTATTGGTTGTTAGGCGTTATGTTAAAAAAAATATTAGCAAAAATGAAGCAATATAGACTTGAAGAATTAGACGTTTATCAATTATCTATGGAATTTGGCGAAAATATTTGGGATATTGCAATAAATTGGAGTTTTTTAGCACAAGATACTATTGGTAAACAAATGATCCGTTCTTCTGATTCGATTGCAGCAAATATTGCTGAGGGGTATGGAAGATTTCATTACAAAGAAAACAAACAATTTTGTTACTACAGCAGAGGTTCAGTTTTAGAAACTAAGACCTGGCTGCGAAAAGCAAATAGCAGAAAACTTATAACAGAAGATCAGCATTCATTATTTATAACAAAACTTGAAACAATTCATATCAAGCTAAATGCTTATATCAAATCTATTGGCAAACCGAGTTTGGTTCCATAATGACTAATGACAATTAACAAATGACAATTAACAAATGACCATTTCAATTATAGTAGCTGTTGATGAAAACAATGTTATAGGAAAGGACAATGCACTCATTTGGCATTTACCTGCTGATATGAAATTTTTCAAAGAGAAGACCACAGGGCATTGTGTGATCACCGGTCGGAAAAATTACGAGTCTATTCCTGAAAAGTTTCGTCCATTACCTAACAGAACCAATATTATTATTACCCGCCAAAAAGATTATCATGCGCCTGGAGCAACTGTTGTTGGATCCATTGATGAGGCTATAAAAATAGCGAAACAAAAAGGTGACGAAGAGATTTTTATAATTGGTGGTGCTGAAATTTTCAATCAATGTATGTATTCGGTTGATAAATTATATGTTACTAAAATTTATCACGCATTTGAAGGCGATGTGTTCTTTCCTGCAATAAATCCAGCTGAATGGAAAGAAACGGATCGTAAAAAAGGTATTGTTGACGAAAAGAATAAGTATGCGCATGATTTTATTATTTATGAAAAAATCCATTAAATGCGAATAGAATTAAAACAATTGGATGATGCATTTCACTTTGAAGCAGTGAGTGAAACGGGTAACATTGCTTTAATGGATGCCGGAGAAAATATTGGTGGAAGCAATAAAGGCGTGCGTCCAATGCAAATGCTTTTGATGGGCTTGGGCGGTTGCAGTGCTATTGACATTGTAATGATCTTGAAAAAACAAAGGCAGGTTATCAGCGATTTTCAAATTACAATAGATGGGGAACGTGAAGAAGATAAAGAACCTTCCTTATGGAAAACTATACAAATACACTTTAAACTGAAAGGTGAAATTGATAAAGAAAAAGCAGAACGTGCAGTTCAACTTTCAATGGATAAATATTGCTCCGTTTCTAAAACATTGGAAATAGCCGGAGCCAGTATCACTTACAAAGTGAGTGTAAATGGATAAATCATAAAAAGACAATTTTTTACTTTATTTTTTGTCTTTTATCCCCCCCCTGAAACCACTACTATTATTGCAAATGCTTTTTCTTATTGAAGCAACGAATCCCAGCCTTGTGCAGTGAGTGGATGAGATGTTCCACCTTTGGTAATTAGGTTTATACCTTCTTTTTTACTTGTCATGTGGCCAATAACAGTTATGTCCGGGTTGGCTTTTATTTTAGGAAAATCAGATTGGTCAATAGTGAACAGTAATTCGTAATCTTCGCCACCACTTAATGCACAAACGGTAGGATCAAGATTAAATTCGCGGGCTAATGTATAGGTAGATGGATCGATAGGAATTTTATCCTCAAATAAGTTGCAACCTGTTTCCGATTGTGTGCATATATGAAGTATTTCGGATGCTAAGCCATCAGAAATATCTATCATAGCAGTGGGTTTAACTTTAAGCATTTTTAACAATGGTGGAATATCTTTTCGTGCTTCCGGTTTTAGCTGGCGCTCCAAAATATAATCATAACCACCTAAATCAGGCTGAACTCCAGGACTTTCCATGAAGATCTTTTTTTCACGTTCTAATAATTGTAAACCAACATAAGCAGCACCCAAATCGCCTGTAACACAAAGTAAGTCTCCCTCTTTTGCTCCATCACGGTAAATCAGTTCATCTGCATTTGCTTCACCAATAGCAGTTATACTTATCACTAATCCTGATTTTGCGGTGGTGGTATCACCTCCAACAACATCCACTTTATATTTATGGCAAGCTGTCATGATACCGGAATAAAGCTCTTCCAGAGCTTCAACCGAAAAGCGATTTGAAACTGCAAATGAAACTGTAATTTGTTTTGGTATCGCATTCATTGCATATATATCTGAAACGTTTACCGAAACGCATTTAAAGCCCAAATGTTTAAGAGGAACGTATGCCAGGTCAAAGTGTACACCTTCTACAAGCATATCGGTTGAAACAACCATTAGTTTGCCCTTATAATCAATAATAGCAGCATCATCTCCAATACCTTTGATTGAGCTTTCATTTTTTAATTCGATGAATTGTGTAAGGTGTTTTATTAACCCAAATTCACCTAAACTACTTAACTCGGTACGTCCTGTGTTTTCTAACATTTGATAATCCCTCTTTTGATCTCTCCCCAAATAGGAGAGGCTTGTTGTTTTTATACTGTTTTTTATTTTCGCCTCAACTTATAGCATTTTCGTCTTTGCGAGAAACTTAAAATTAAATAAATTTGATCTTCCGTGCAGCAAAGAAACACATTCGCAATAAAACTACTCCATGTCTGAAGCGTGAAATATTGGTGCTGCCATAAGTACGTTCTTTATACCGAATAGGTATTTCTACTATTTTGTGATTCAGTTTGTGAGCTCCAAAAATCAGATCATAATCACCAAAAGGATCAAAATCGCCAAAGTAACTTTGATTTTTTACTAAACGATAATAATCTTCCCTGAAAATTACTTTTGTTCCACAAAGTGTGTCTTTAAATTTCTGTTCCAATAACCAGGTAAACGCAATACTAAAAAATTTGTTCCCTAATAGATTTAAAAAACGCATCGCATCTTTTTCCATCGGATAAACTAATCGGGAACCATTTATAAAATCCCCTTTACCCGAGGCAATGGCATCATAAAACTTTGGCAGATCTTCAGGAGGAACTGTTAAATCAGCATCCAATATCATTAAAATGTCTCCTGTTGCCATTCCAAATCCTTTACGCACCGCATCAGCTTTCCCTTTACCATTTTGCTGACCAATTTTTATGTCGTAAGAGCTTGAATATTTTTGAGCAATTTCCTGTATTTTAACCCAGGTATCATCAGTAGAATTTCCTTCAATAAAAATTATTTCGGTGTGTTTGCCGAGTTTAGGCATTCGAAGAATCGCATTTTCAATATTACCACTTTCATTACGTGCAGGGATAACAACTGAAACAGAATATTTATCTTTGTACTCTTCTTTCGATAGTGTAGAAAGAGGTTTGGCAAACGTGTATATGTTTAATGAGAAAAAGCGGAAGAAAGGAAGTTTAGCTAAAAAACTGTTCAGGAAACTTTTGAGCAAAGGAATATTAAATGGAAATATCATTCGCTTTGTATTTCTATAAACATCAAAGCCTGCAATGTAAAGCAGGTTATTAATATCGGTTAATGATAACCAGTTTTGTAATGGAGTAGGGGTTTTTAACCCAATTTTTTCTGCAAATTTCAAAAATGGTTCCCACAAATAATTATAGTAAGTAACAATTATTTTTGTTTGCGGATGACATACTTTATGAAGTTGTTTAAACACTTCCTGCACATCACCAACAAAACCAATTAAGTTGGAAAGTATGATCAAATCAAACTTTTCGTCCAGCTGAAGGTTCTCAGCTTCCATCACATGAAAATCAATATTTTGAAATTTTTCTTTTGCAATAGAGATCATAGCCGGACTGAAATCGATTCCCACTTTGCGTTTCGCCCGCATGCCATTCAGCAGCTCGCCAGTGCCGCATCCGACTTCAAGTATGGAGATATCTTCATGAGAAAAATAATCACAATAGTTGGTGATTTCGTTCCAATAATACGCACTAAAACCTCTTGGCTTTTTACGAGTTTGAGCTAATTTTTCGAAATATGCTTTTCTGTCTTCTATTTGATAACTCATTGTTAAATTAAATTTTAACTATTTCAACCGTTTGAAACATACCTAATTGCCGTGACATTGGGTTTAACATCCTTTCGATAAAATTCCAAAAAGAAAATGTTCCTATGGGTACAAATGCTTTACGAGACACTCCTCCACTTAAAAGATACATAAATGGTGTATGGTATTTGATGGATCGTATTTTTAAATTCGGAAATTCTTTTTCGAATCTTTTTTTATCGCGTTCAAAATAAATATAGGGTAAAGCCTGATTGGATCCAGAAAGTGGACCGCTTGATTGTATTTCCCAATCGCCTTTAATATCAAAAGGTTCGTGATGAAAGGTTTTGTAGATCCATTTTCCAAACCAACTATTTGCAGGTTCGATCATTACAATTTTTCCTCCCGGTTTTAATACGCGTTCAGCTTCCTTTAAAAATAAATGAGGTTTTGGGATGTGGTGAAAAACATTAAGCATAAAAATACCACTCAATTCATCTTTTGAAAAAGGCATTTCTTCAGCTGAAAATACCATGTCGCAATGCTCAAGAGGCATAATATCCGAAGTAATAAGTTCAGGCATCAGCTCTTTTAAAAATCCTCCACCGGAACCTATTTCTAAAAGTTTGCCTGATGGCAATTGTTTAGCAATGTCAATAAAATCAGCATACCACTTTTCATATATTTTTTTTAAAAACGCTTTCGACAGGATTATCTCACGGTGTTTAAGCGTAGTTTCCGGATCGTCCAAATGAGTTGCTATGTCGTATTTTATTGCCAATTACTTTAAAAATTAATTTCGTAGATAGTAGAAATAGTGTAATGTTCTGAATAGCGAATTAGAATTCGAAACTTTCTTTGCTTAAAAC
>JAZKBX010000195.1:0-501 GCA_040388455.1 Bacteroidota bacterium | reverse complement strand
AAAACAACATTGTAATAATTTTTTTCATCTTCCTTTAATTTTAAAACCATTTCTTTGGTAAGAAGTTCCAATTGGTTTGGTGTTACCAAATAAATGTTAAATTTTTCGGACGTTGCGAAGTCAACTATTTCAAGTGCCGAACTACCAGCCTTTTTTAATCCGTAAGGCCATAGTTCAGTAATTATTTTTACGTGTGGGTTATTTTTTAAGGTTTTTTCCATGCCTTTTAAAGCAGCCATTTCGAAACCTTGAATATCCATTTTTATAAAATCTACCTTCGTAGTATTATTCGACAAGAGATAATCATCAATTGTTGTTGCATCTATCTCGATAACTTCCGCGTAATCATCAACCGGGTAAGTGCGATGATCCACATTTAACATTTTGGAAAGGTAAATTTTTATAGGTCCTGTTTTATCAGAAACAGCTTTGTTAATTAGTTTTACATTTTTATTTGTTCCCAAATTTTGTTGTAAATAGTTGAAGTTGGTTGCTTCCGGC
>JAZKBX010000194.1:0-13184 GCA_040388455.1 Bacteroidota bacterium | reverse complement strand
ATCTTATCAATTCTATTGCCATCCATATCCACTATTTCAAACTCGTAATTTTTATGCTTTAGCGTAGCTCCAGTATTTGGGATACTTCCTAAATGCTCCAAAAGGAAACCGGAAATGGTAGTATATTTTGAAATATTGTCCTGGATAATTTCCTGTTGAAAATATTGATTAAGTTCAAATATCAGTGTTTTTCCATTGATCAGATATGAGTTATCCGCCCTTTTAATTATATTAAGTTCATCTGATTCGTCCTCATCCGGTAAATCACCTACAATAGCCTCAATCAGATCATGTAAGGTTACAATACCTTTAACGCCACCATATTCATCTAAAACAATGCCTATGTATTGCTTTTTTGATTTGAAGGTATTTAGTATTTTAAAGGCCGGTGTGCTAGCATTAAAATATATGGGATTATTAATAATGTCATCTATTTTGAAGTTTTCGTGATTGTGATTTTCCAAAAAGTCTTTTATGGTTATAACTCCCTTTATTTTATCTATTGATCCATCCCCAACAATAAATTTAGAGTGAACGCTATCTCTTAACTGGTTGAAGATCTTTTCTTTACCATCGTTATAGTTGACCCATTCTACTGCCTTACTATTTGTCATTAACGACTTGGCTGTCTGGTCGGTAAAGGAAAACAGATTTTGATGCACCTGGCTTTCTTCCTTTTCCAAAACACCTTGTTTTCCGGCATTTTTTAGTATAAACAAGAGATCTTCTTCACTTATTTTTCCATTCCCGTTTTCTTTAACATTAAAGATCTTCAATATCATTTTGGTAGTAAATGACAATAGCTTTACAAAAGGAAACGTAGCCAAAGTAAAATACCTGATGATCGGAACACAGAACATTGCAATTGCTTCGGAATTATTCATCGCAATGGATTTGGGGACTAGTTCTCCGATTACAATGGAAAAATAGGTAATTCCTCCAATCACAATTAATAAAGAAACAGAATGAACATAAGGTTGAAGAAACGTAAATGATGACAAAAATACTTCCATATCATCGGTAAGTGTAACCCCTGCATAAGCTCCCGATATGATACCGATCAAGGTAATACCAACCTGTACAGACGAAAGGAAATTCTCGGGGTTTTCAAGTAATTTTAGTATGGTTTTGGCTCTTAAGCTTCCCTGGGATGCTAAATATTCAATCCTGTTTTTATTTACGGAAACCAAAGCAATTTCAGATAAAGAAAAGAATCCATTCAATAAGGTTAAAATAAAAATGATCAGTATTTCCATTCAATAGTTTTTATACAAGCAATTTTATTAAAATATCTGCCCGACTGAATAACGTCAGTCGTTCGGGCCGGATTAAATACCTATTTGGAGCCTCATTACGATTTTTCAGTTGAAGCAATCTTAAACAATGATTTGATGTGAGATTGCTTCGTGCCTCGTAATGACGCTCTGAATGACGCTTTTACCACTTTCCTAAACGATATGTCCCTAGGTGTTTTAAATTAGTTAAAATCAATTTCAAATATTCTATTTAACATAATGTTAAGATTTTACAATATATCCTGCAATATTAGGAGTATTTATAATTAAAAATAATGATTAAGGACATTTGAGCAGCGCAAAGGCAGATGATTTTTTTACAGGTCGCACCTATGGTGCTTATTTTCATAATAATATCATTTCTATAAATAGGTCAATCCTACGGATTTTTGCTTTGTTATAAAGTCCCGACAGGGACGATCTGTTTTTTTAGATGGCGTTTACCTTGAACTTGAGAAAAAAATAGCAGAATCTACAAAATCCGATATAAATAGAAAACGTGTTTTTACTTTACAATAGTGACACTTCCAATAAATCGGTGAGGTTTCTTTTTATTGTCCACAACATCTACGATATACACATACGTATCAAATAAAACCAACTCCGCTCCTCCTCTCGCTTTACCATTCCAACGTTTGTTGATATCATCGGCATAAAAAAGCATATTCCCCCAACGGTCAAATATCTGCATTTTAAATTCTTTAAAATTTTCGCTTGTACAGTAAAATTCGTCATTTATTTCGTTTCCATCCGGTGAAAAAGAATTTGGAATATAAAATGAAAATTCAGGATCAATATCTATACACAACTTAGTGGTATCATAACATCCATTTACATTGCCTATGATAAGTTGAACACAATACCGTCCTACTTCAGAATAGGTATGCGTTGGATTTTGAAGGTTACTAAGGTTTCCGGAAGAACTTGCCAATGAATCACCGAAATCCCAATTCCAGGAAGTTGCCCCTGTAGAATTATCCGTAAAATCCACAGTAGGCGCAAGAATACCAGTTGAAAGCGGAGCTGTAAAACTTGCAGTTGGGAACGAAGAAACCTGTATCATATTTGTGTTTGTATAGGTAGAGATACAGCCACTATTGGTGGTAACACTTAGTGAAACGGAATACTGGCCGGGGACAGTAAAACAATTTTGCACAACAGGCAAGTCTCCACCGAAACCCCAACTCTGGGTTGCGATACTTCCACCGGTTACTGTAGAAATATTTGTAAAATTCACACACAATGGAGCACAACCCGAAACAACATCTGCATTAAAAGCAACGGTAGCAGCGGGTAAAACTGTTATTGTAACACTGTCAAAAGCAGGTGGCGAACAGCCATCATTAGCAGTAACTATATAAGTAGTAGTAACAGCAGGTGATACAGAAACGGACGAACCGGTAGCGCCACCAGGTGCCCAGGAATAAGTGTAGGATCCATTACTTCCATCTATTGCAAGTGCAGAGATAGTGGCAGATGCTCCCGCACAAATAGAGGCCGCACCGCTCGCATTTACAGAAAGAAAAGGATTAACAGTAACTGTTGCAATAGCCGTATTTGAACATCCTGCTGTAGTACCTGTAACTGTATAAGTGGTGGTGGAAACAGGCGAATCTGTTATCTGGGCCGTTGTAGCTCCGGTTGACCATAAATAAGTACCTGCACCTGAGGCTGTGAGGGTTGCTAAACCACCAGCACATATTCCAGGCGAGTTAACAATAACAGAAGGCGACTGATTTACAGTAACTGTTGATACCGCATTGCCCGAACAGCCAGACGCAGTTCCTGTAACAGTATAGCTTGTGGTGGTGGTAGGTGTAACACTGATCGGATTAGTTGTAGCTCCTGAATCCCAGGAATAACTTGCTCCACCAACAGCGGTTAATGTGGCTGTTTCCCCGGCACAAATGGTTGCGGAATTGACAGTTATTGTTGGGGAGGGACTAATTGTAACGGTTGCAATGGCAGTATCTGAACAGCCGGATGTGGTCCCGATCACAGTATATGAAGTGATTGTTGTGGGAGTATCCGTTATCGGGTTTGTGGTAGCTCCTGTGGACCATATATAAGTTGTTCCTCCAGCCGCTGTTAATGTTGCCGTTTGACCTGCACAAATAGTTGGTGAATTAACTGTAACGGTCAAACTTGCAGCAGGAGTGACTGTAGCAATTGCTGTTCCGGAACAGCTACCACTTGTACCGGTAACGGTATAAGAAGTTATTGTGGAAGGACTAACCACTAGTGGATTGGCAGTAGATCCGGTTGACCAAAGATAAGTGCTGCCGCCAATGGCAGTTAATGTTGCTGTTTGTCCGGCACAGATAGTTGGTGAATTTACTGTTATTGTTAAACTACTACCAACCGTAACAGTAGCAATGGCTGAGCCTGTGCAGCCTCCACTGGTGCCGGTTACGGTATAAGAAGCCGTTGAAGCAGGAGTAACTGTAATTGGATTAGTTGTTGCCCCTGTTGACCAGGAATAAGTTGTTCCACCGGTAGCAGTAAGCGTTGCCGTTTGTCCGGCACAAATGGTTGGGGAATTAACAGAAATTGTAAGTGGTTGTGAATTATCGACTATAACCGTTACAACAGCTGTGTTGGTGCAACCGTTAATTGCATCAGTAGCTGTAACGGTGTAGGTTCCTGCAGCAGTTACTGTTGCAGGATTTGATGCATTGGTAAGTGTGCCGCCATTCCAAACCATTGTGTTGCCGGAACTGGTGCCTGTGAGCGTTACGGAAGCAACCGAGCAAGTTAAATCACCACTGCTAGTAGCTGTAACAGCTGGTGGTGTGGTATTGGTAGCAACAGTTACCATTGCAGTATCCATACAACCATTTACATCAGTGGCAGTTACGGTATAGGTGCCTGTTGCGGTTATTGAAGCCGGGTTGCTTGAATTAGAAAGCGAACCGCCATTCCAAACCATTGTTCCTGTGCTACTTGCAGTCAATGAAATTGTACTATTTGTACAAGTGAAATTTCCGGGTGGTGTAATGGTAACTGTTGGCGGAGTTGCTAAAGTAGATTGAGTAACAACGTCAATATTCGCCCAGAGGAGTGCAACATCAGAAGCAGTTGCTACAGTTGGTCCCACAGAAATGAATTTTATACAACCCGGTTGATTTTCGCAAGTTACAGCATTGTCATCTCTGAAAAAAATAATTGGTTCTGTACCTGTGGCAGGGCGGTATAAGTTACCTGAATCGTTATAGGTTCCAAAGAGGGTTCCGTCAACATAAACAGAGATAATATTGGTGCCTCCATCTCTGACAAAGGTTATCAGGTAATAGGTATTTGTATTAAAATAAGGACAAGTACCTACATTGCCATTCGGATATAAATTCAGGCAATTCCCCAAAAAATAAATACCTGCATCGGAAGCGCTGTTTGAAAAATCAATTACCCTTGCGTATCCACCTAAAGTGGTGAACCGGAAGAACATATTTATGGTATAGCTGCCTGAGATCAAACCGGAATTTGGATGTTGAAGGCCTCCCCCATCATTAAAGCAATAAGCATTGGATGTAAGGCAATCACCTGCGGTGGTTCCTGAGGTTTGAACTCCATAAGAACCTGCTGTTGCACCACACGCTAATATCTGGGTTAATGCCGGTCCTCCGCTTTGTTCATTCAGGTTATTGTTGAATAAATATTGATGTGTTTGCGATCTAGTCAATAAGGGCACAAAAACCATTAAGGTAATGATTATGGGAATATTTTTTTTGGGGATAAAAACAAATGAAAGGAATGATGAAACAATGAAAGCAAATGGAGACCGACTTTTGATTAACGAAAAAATATAGGATGTTTGATTTTCCATATTTTGAAATATTAATGAAATTTAAAAAAAGGAGAATGATCAAAACCAATGATCCGCAAGCAGATAAAAAAATCACAAACCGGGTAAGGCTACCCAAGGCAGAAATTTGAAAGGTGTTTTTGTGAAATTTCTTCTCATTATAATAAACTTTACATAAGTTAATTTATTAAAATAATTTATGCCTATTGGAGCGTCATTACGAGACTTTTTCAGTTGAAGCAATCTAAACTAATGATGGATGTGAGATTGCTTCGTGCCTCGCAATGACGCTCTGAATGATGATTTTCATAAGTAGTGGAATTTCATAACCTTATTATTTCACTAAAGTTACGTGTCCCATCAGGTTACGCTTCTTACCAGTCATTTCCTTGTAATTTAATCGATAAACGTATGTGTTATTTTCCATAACATCACCAACGTTATTCACAGCTCCGTTCCAACCTTCATTTCTATCAGTTGTTTTAAAAACTTGTCTTCCCCATCTGTCAAAAATCAACAATTCAAAATTTTCAGGAGATATACCATGAGAATAAATATTAAAAATGTCATTGCGATCATTCTTATTAGGTGTAAAGGCATTTGGGATGAATTTGGTTATGATATCAATAACTTCGATTGAAGAGCTTATTGAATCAACGCAACCATTAACGTTTGTTGTATAAAGTGTAACGTTATACACTCCGATATCATTATAGGTATGATCCGGATTTTCAAGAACAGAACTTGTTGAATCACCAAAATTCCATACCCAACTTGTTGCGTTTGTTGATGTACTTGTAAAAAACACATTGGGCGCGATCATATCAATTTCGTCAGGGAATACGGTAAAATTAGCATCAGGCTGAGGAAATACGTTGATCATACAAGGAATAGAATCGGTACTTGTACAACCGGGACCGAAACTAGCTGTAAGTGTAACCGTGTGACAGCCAGCCACAGTATATATATGGGAAGGACTAATACCGTTCCCTACTGCACTTTCTCCTAAATCCCATGAATAAGTGGCTCCAGCATTGCCGGTAGTATCCGCTGTAAAATTTGAAGTAAATGTATTGCATCCAGATAAAGTATCTGCCATAAAACTAATTGCAGGTGGAGGGAAAGTAGTTACAAATGTTGCAGCAGTATCAGCACAAGTCCCGGTGGTACCTATCACAGCATAAGCAGCTGCAACTCCACTAATAGTAATAGTTGCGGTTGTTTCCCCAGTTGACCATAAATAACTTGTAGCACCACTGGCAGTTAAGGTAGCCGGAACACCCACACAAGTATGAGCGGAATCAACAGTTATAGGACAGTCAACAAAACAAGGTGGGGGAGCAGTAAAAGTTTGCGTGAATGTACAATTCGGATCGCTCGAAAACACAGATGTAACAGTGCATGGAGCTCC
This sequence comes from Bacteroidota bacterium, assembly GCA_040388455.1. Classification (GTDB taxonomy): domain Bacteria; phylum Bacteroidota; class Bacteroidia; order 2-12-FULL-35-15; family 2-12-FULL-35-15; genus 2-12-FULL-35-15. The sequence continues at coordinate 6,676 of JAZKBX010000194.1, read as the reverse complement.
GTCAGCAGGAAGGCCTGTAAGCGTGTAGCTTTCAGTTGTTGCATTAAAGGGAGCTGTAAATACTTGTGTAGCTCCGTTGCAACTATTGGAAATTGTTAGTGTTCCGGTTGATGGAGGTGAAACATACGTAACAATTCCTGTTAGATCATATAAATTGGAAGGGCTTAAACAAAGGCCCGGAGTGGCTGTTAACGATGAAACGGAGCATACAATACCACAATTAGTAGCACCGGTACCACCTGTTTGACCAAGAGAAATAGTAGTAGGTTGATTTGAATAGTTTGTAATTAATAAAACGTAAACCTCTCCTGCTATTGCAGATGGTATGATACCTGTTTCGTTTGCTGATGAGGAATAGCTACAGTCAACATCAGTACCTGTTAATCCAGATGAGCATGCTGTGGCTGGAGAAGTAAATGGCCCCCAAATAATAAAATCAATATCAAGACTTGCTGAATTGGTCATATTTAATGTAATAGGACCAGTGGTTGCAACTTGCAAATAAAACCATGCAGGATTTGGTTGAGAACCCAAACAGCCATAGTTGGGTCCTACGGGAGCGGTAGTATTTGTTCCTGCCGGGAAAGAAGCAGGGACTGAAGTGCAAAAAGGGCTTGCTGTGGAACAGTCAGCTCCCTGAGCGATAGCATTTTTAGTGAAAAAACTAATTAGAACAAAAATAATTATAAATATTTTTTTCATATAAAATGTCGGTTTAATTAAATCAAAAAATCAGACTATTCCCCTAATGATGTATAAAGTTGCGTAATAGTTGCACTAAATAAAAAAATGTTAGTAAATCAAAAAACTGTTCATAATAAGTGTTGGTATTCGTTTTTCTTTTATAATTTAGCGGACAGAATATTTCTGTAAATATATAAAATTATACAATATGAAAGTAACTGTAGTTGGAGCTGGAAACGTAGGGGCAACATGTGCCGATGTTATTGCTCAAAAAGAATTGGTAAATGAGCTTGTTTTGCTTGATATTAAAGAAAACTTCGCTGAAGGTAAAGCCCTGGATATATGGCAGACCGCACCTGTAAATTTGTATGATACAAGAATTACCGGTTCTACAAATGATTATTCAAAAACTGCAAATTCGGATGTGGTTGTTATTACATCGGGCTTACCACGTAAACCGGGTATGAGCCGCGATGATCTTATTTCTACCAATGCCGGTATTGTTAAGCATGTGACTGAAAATATTTTAAAATACTCGCCTAATGCGATCATCATCATTGTTTCTAATCCATTAGATGTAATGACCTATTGCGCTTATTTAACCGCAAAAATTGATCCGAAAAGAGTATTTGGTATGGCTGGTATATTAGATACAGCGCGTTACCGTGCTTTTTTAGCTGAAGAGTTAAATTGTTCTCCAAAAGATATCCAGGCAGTATTAATGGGTGGGCATGGCGATACAATGGTTCCATTACCACGTTATACTACTGTGGCAGGAATTCCGGTAACGGAGCTTATTTCAAAAGAGAGATTAGATGAAATTATCGAACGCACAAAAAAAGGTGGTGGTGAAATTGTTAATCTATTAGGTACATCTGCATGGTACGCTCCAGGAGCATCTGCTGCTCAAATGGTAGAAGCTATTGTTCGTGATCAGAAACGTATTTTCCCTGTTTGTGCATGGTTACAAGGTGAATATGGCTTGAAAGACATTTACTTAGGAGTACCCGTTAAATTAGGAAAAAATGGTATTGAACAGATCATTGAACTTAAATTGAACGATGAAGAGAAGAAATTGCTTAATGATTCAGCAAAATCTGTTAAAGAAGTAATGGCAGTTTTGGATACTATGAATTCTTCTATTGCAAAATAAATATTTCTGATTCCAACTACTCTCCTATCCCGCAGAATAAATTTAAAATTTATTCTGCGGGATTTTTTTTCAATTTGTGAAGAAAATTAAAGAAAAAAGCCCCGCACACACTTCGACAGGCTCAGTGTGACATCGCGCAGTGGTCAGCCAAAGCTTATTTTGACATTAATTCATTGTCAAAAACGTCAGTTAATACTTCCTTGTGTTTTTGATCAAATGTATTTAAGCACCATATTTTAAAAAGCAGTTGCTCATTAGGTGTAATTTTTGTCATGGCTTTTTCTAATTCTTTTCGAAAAAGAAATTGATCAAAACTAACCTTATCCAATACGTATTTGTACATTTCAAACATTTGAGAATAATAGATTTTAATTAAAATGATAATTTTTTTTCAAAAACATCTTCTAAGTTTTCGGGCAACATTTTGATGTTTTTCAATAATGGATGTAATAAAATTGGCTTCCTCTCTGTCTCTGTATTTTTCAAAACTTTTACGCAGCAGGCTAATGATCCGTTCATGATCTTTGAGGAGTTCCTTTAGCATTTCTTTGGAACAAAGTAATTTGCTCGGTTCATCAGAATTTGTAAGAGAAGTTAACTTTCGCATTATTGCCGATTTTTTCTCGGTAATAAGTTCAGTATTTATCAAACGTAAATAATCAAGGCTGGATTCAATAAGAGTTAAAGAATATTGAAGATTTGAATTTACTAAGTGCTCTTCATCTGTGTCGACTATTATAGAAAGCCGGGTTTTAGTAATAATCATTTTTTTATTTTTTAATTCCGAAACAATGCAAGTACCACCGCTCTTTTAATCCTATCCAATCCTTAGGTAAATTCTCCTTGATTTTAAAACAAATATATTACTGTCCGTCTCAAACAATTTTGGTTTTCGATAAAACTGAACTTTAAATAGTTCAAATAATAATTTTACTATTTGGGGCTTTTTTCTTTTTCTAATTAGAACAAATAAAGAATGATTTTATAACATCGGAATTGTCCTGATTGCAATTGCTCCATGGCTCTCCTTATTTCGGATCTCTATTGAATTAATTATTGAGCGATAAAATGGAAGCTTCTAACGAAAATAGCTTTTGACAATTATTTTATACTATAACTTTGAAGGTAATGGTTGGTTCATTTTAAAAATTGGGAAATCATGAAAGCAAAAAATATTTTTTTTACAATTATTTTATTTTCTATTGCATTTAGAGCACCGGCTCAAGAATTTTTAAGTTCAAATGTTCGGGTTTTCAGAGAAACCGGTGAAACCATTTCTTTTTCAGAAAACGAAATCGCAGTAATAAAATTAAATCCCCAAACGAACCAATTCAGAGCAGACTTTTGTGTTTTGTTAACCAGAAAAAATGATACAATAGAAGAAATGAATCAACAGTTAAGCCTTGATTTTAAAGGACAATTTCCAATTTCTGATTTGGATTTTTATGACCTGGAAGGTGAATCGCGTAAACTATATACAATTGTGGGAGAGCTGACAATAAATAATATTACGAAAACTTATACTAAAATTGATTTTACGTTACATCGTTCCAATTTTCCCAATATTTATTCCCCCAATGTTCTTAGCTATCCTTATAATATCAGTTTTCAACTAGAAATAAATCCTACTGATTTTTGTTTGGAGAATATATTGACGGATTGTCCCAGAACAATTTTTGTAGAAGTTAAAGATGGAATAATAAATAAATTCAGTAATGGTAATGGAAAACCTAGTTGTGAAACCAGTTATTGAAAATATTTTTCAATAAAAAACGGTATCTAAAATTCCTCAAAAAGTATTTCATGTTAGTATAAAACCAATAGCCAAAGCAACTAAAATTGTTAAAATTACCCAATGATTAAAATTGTTCCTTGGTGACAAGGAATGACCTGTTGGAGGATATAAGCCTAATGCGTTTTTATTTGCCATGCTATTTATTCAATTATGTCGCAAATTTAATTGTGTATTATAAGTGAAGTTGTTTTTTTTCGATAGTAGAGCATTTTCAATAGCCGAATTCGAATTTTATAATTCTATATTTTTTTTCATGTTTTTATAAGTCTGGATTTATGATTTTAAACTTAAATCCATTACTCATAATCCCAATGTGGTTACTTACCAAAATGTTTTTTTTAAGTGTTTTGTTGATGCATTTTTTTTTGGTTTTTCAGGATCAAAAATATGTCATCATTTTAGTAGACATCAAAAACGACTATCAGATTCCTGCTTATAACGATAGTAATTTAAATAGTAGCGAAAAAAAGACATATTTTTTCTTTTCGATAATAATATTTGCAAGGAAATTTTATTGTTAAAATTGATACGCCATTCTCTTATCAAAAAATGAAAAAAACAAAAAAACATTTTCTAATTTTTATTTTCTTGTTTTGTGTTGTATCAGCTTTTCGAGCACAACAAGGAATGGTAGCTTCAGGGGGAGACGATATTGGAGTGGGAGGTTATATGAGTTTAAGTGTAGGACAAATTGACTATTTGACTGTTACCGGATCCGGAGAAGTTTTTACAACTGAAGGGTTACAGCAACCATATGAAATTTTGACAATTGAAGAAACTGAGAACAACGCTATCATTAGTGTTTATCCAAATTTATCATCAGATTTTGTATTCCTGAGTATCCTGAATATGAATATTGAAAATATGACCTACGCACTTTATGATGTTCAGGGTAAGCTTATTGAAAAACAAAAAGTAGTAGTGAACCAAACTTCTATTTCATTAATAGATTTTGCTAATGCAATATATTTAATTAGAGTATTTAACAACGACAATGAAGTAAAATCATTTAAGATTATTAAAAATTAAATTGAGTAGACCACTATTTAACATGTTATTATTAAAAATTGAATCTAAAGTTTTTACTTTTTGGTATTACATTATTTTTAACATAAAGAAGGTTAAAAATAACTTCCATCTCTTTTCGTTTTTTATTCTTTTTTTTCTCCCACTATTATGGAAAGGAAGCGGGGCAGAAGTATTTGCCCAGGCACCACAAAAAATGAGCCATCAGGCTGTAATTCGTAACACAAGTAATAATCTTGTGGTAAACACAAATGTTGGTATCCGGGTTACTATTTTACAAGGATCATCAGATACATTAGAAGAATTTAATCAAACCCTTATCGTTTATATTGAAACGCATACAGCCAAAACAAATTTCAACGGATTGGTAACAATTCATATAGGTGAAGGTGCTGTATATTTTGGAAATTTTTCTACCATAAATTGGGGAGCTGGCCCCTATTTTATAAAAACTGAAGCTGATCCAACAGGAGGAGCCGCATATAGTATAAGTGGAACACATCAACTCCTAAGTGTCCCTTATGCTCTGTATGCAGAGAGAGCAGGAAATAGTTCTCCAAATGGATTGGTGGGGGCAACTGGAACTACAGGCTTAATGGGTGGAACTGGAGCAAATGGATCTGATGGAATTAATGGAATGGATGGGATGATTGGACCAGCAGGGTTGAACGGTTCAACTGGTGAAATCGGAAATACAGGATTAATAGGCCCAACAGGTTCAAATGGTTTTACTGGTTCAATAGGTTCTACAGGATTGATTGGCTCAACGGGGCCTATTGGTTTCACTGGCTCAATAGGTTCTACCGGATTGATTGGCTCAACGGGTCCAATTGGTTTCACTGGCTCAATAGGTTCTACAGGATTGATTGGCTCAACGGGGCCTATTGGTTTCACTGGTTCAATAGGTTCTACAGGATTGATTGGCTCAACGGGTTCTATTGGTTTCACTGGCTCAATAGGTTCTACAGGATTGATTGGCTCAACGGGTTCTATTGGTTTTACTGGTTCAATAGGTTCTACAGGAAATACCGGATTAATAGGATCAACAGGGGCGAAAGGAGCCACCGGAAATAATGGATTCAATGGTTCTGCGGGGTCGAAAGGGGCTACTGGAAATACTGGATTAATAGGATCAACAGGTTCAATCGGGTTTACAGGAAATACCGGATTGATTGGCTCAACAGGGAATACGGGATTCAATGGCTCAGATGGTGAAAAAGGAAATACAGGAAGCACGGGCTATATTGGTAATACAGGATCAACAGGTTCTATCGGTGATACTGGCTCAAGTGGTTCTACAGGAATTACAGGTTCTACTGGTGACTCAGGCTCAACAGGAAGTACTGGCTCAATAGGTTCTTCTGGGGACACAGGCTCGACAGGAAGTACAGGTTCAACTGGAGATACTGGTTCAACGGGAAGTTCCGGTTCAACAGGTGATACAGGCTCGACAGGAAGTACAGGAGATACTGGCTCAACAGGAAGTTCCGGTTCAACAGGTGATACTGGTTCATCAGGAAATACTGGTTCAACGGGCTCGACAGGAAGCACAGGTTCAATAGGTGATACCGGCTCAACAGGAAGCACAGGTTCTACTGGAAGTGCAGGAAATACTGGATCAACTGGTGACACAGGCTCAACAGGAAGCACAGGTTCTACTGGTGACACGGGGTCAAAAGGTTCTACAGGCTTAACGGGAAGTACAGGCTCAACAGGTGGTACCGGCTCAACAGGAAGCACAGGTGATACTGGCTCGACAGGAAATACCGGTTCAACGGGAGATACTGGCTCAACAGGAAGTACAGGTGATACAGGTTCAACGGGAAGTACGGGTTCAACAGGTGAGACTGGCTCGACAGGAAGTACCGGTTCAACTGGTAATATCGGCTCAACGGGAAGTTCCGGTTCAACAGGTAATACCGGCTCGACAGGAAATACCGGTTCAACGGGAGATACTGGCTCAACGGGTTCAACAGGTGATACCGGATCAACAGGAAGTACAGGTTCAACAGGTGATA
>JAZKBX010000193.1:0-5183 GCA_040388455.1 Bacteroidota bacterium | reverse complement strand
CCTTTAATAAAATTTTCGTCTTTCATTAATTTTAAATGGAATGGAATGGTTGTTTTTATACCTTCAATAACATACTCACTTAATGCACGGTGCATTTTTGCAATTGCCTCTTCACGTGTTTGAGCAACAGTGATAAGCTTTGCAACCATACTGTCGTAATTAGGAGGGATGGTATAACCAGCATAAATATGTGAATCTACGCGTACACCATGTCCACCGGGAGTGTGTAAATTTACGATCTTGCCTGGTGAAGGACGGAAATTCTGAGTAGGATCTTCTGCATTGATACGGCATTCGATAGCATGCAATTGAGGGAAATAATTTTTCCCTGAAATAGGAACACCTGCAGCAACTAATATTTGTTCACGTATCAGGTCATAATTAATTACTTCTTCAGTAATAGGATGCTCTACCTGGATACGCGTATTCATTTCCATAAAATAAAATTTGCGGTGCTTGTCAACCAAAAACTCCACAGTACCTACACCTTCATAACTCACAGCCATTGCAGCTTTAATTGCGGCTGCACCCATGGCATCACGTAATTCATCTGTCATAAAAGGTGAAGGTGTTTCTTCAACTAATTTTTGATGACGTCTTTGTATCGAACAGTCTCTTTCTGATAAGTGACAGGCTTTTCCGTACTGATCACCTACGATCTGAATTTCGATGTGGCGTGGTTCTTCAATATATTTTTCCATATACATGGCACCATTTCCAAATGCTGCTTCCGCCTCTTTGAATGCTGAATCGTATAACGCATCCATGTCTTCCTCTTTCCAGACGATACGCATACCGCGTCCACCGCCACCAGCAGTGGCTTTAATAATTACAGGATAACCAACCGAAGGGGCCAATTCTTTTGCCTGTTCAGCACTTTCCAATAATCCTTCCGAACCGGGAACACAAGGTACACCAGCAGCGATCATGGTAGCTTTGGCTGATGCCTTATCTCCCATGGAATTGATCATTTCGGGCGAAGCACCAATGAATTTAATGTTATGCTCCTGACAGATTTTTGAAAATTTTGCATTCTCAGATAAAAAACCATAGCCGGGATGTATCGCATCTGCATCAGTAATTTCGGCAGATGAAATTATGCTTGGAATATTTAAATAAGAATCTTTACTTGGAGGTGGCCCTATACAAATTGCTTCATCAGCAAATTTAACATGCAACGAATCCTTGTCGGCAGTAGAATAAACTGCTACCGTTTTAATTCCCATTTCTTTACAGGTACGAATAATGCGTAATGCAATCTCTCCCCTGTTAGCTATAAGTATTTTTTTGAACATTGTTTCGATTATATGATGTGTAAATGTGCTGATGTGCTGATTGAATAGTAATAATCAGCACATCAGCACATCAACTAATTGACAAATTAAGCAGGGTCTACTAAAAATAAAGGTTGATCATACTCAACAGGAGTAGCATCATTGGCCAATACTTTTACAATTTTACCTTTAATTTCCGATTCAATTTCATTGAATAGTTTCATTGCTTCAATAATGCAAGTTACTTTTCCGGGAATAATTTCATCACCTACATTTACAAACAGAGGTTTATCAGGTGCGGAAGAACGGTAGAAGGTCCCGATCATAGGGGATTTAACAACAATATATTTCGATTCATCATCACCTAAAACGGCTTTCACTTCAGGAGTTTTTGATTCTGTAACCTGAACAGCTTCTTGCTGCACTGCCTGAGTTTGCATAACAGGTTGGGCAGCGGTTTGAACAAATATTTGTTCTTTATTTTTGCTGGCAGGGGTCTTAATAATAATTTTTATATCTTTTGTTTCAACTTCTACTTCGCTTACGCCAGATTTTGCAACAAACTTTATTAAATCTTGAATTTCGTTTAATTTCATTTGATATAAATTTTAGTTGTTAGTTTTTTAGTTGTTAGTTAATGGTTGCTGGTTGTTAGTTGCTGGTTGTTAGTTGTTGGTTTGTTGTAAAATTGTTGTTAATTCTTTCCAGTTTCGTTACACAATGTATATCACTATCAACTTAGAACTATCAACCAACAACTATCAACTAATAACTATAATCCACTAACTATTATAAGCCCATTTCAAATAAACTGATCCCCATGTAAAACCAGCGCCAAATGTAGAGATGATGATGTTATCTCCTTTTTTTAGTTGCTTTTCATAATCCCACAAACAAAGTGGAATTGTTCCGGCTGTAGTATTACCATATTTTTGGTTGTTTAACATTACCTTTTCTTCAGGTACACCCATACGTGATGCTGTAGCGTCAATAATACGCTTATTAGCCTGATGAGGAACCAACCAGGCAACATCATCCGACTGTAATTTGTTTTTCTCCATTATCTCAGCTGATACGTCAGCCATACTCACAACAGCTCTTTTAAATACCGGTTGCCCGTCCTGAAACACATAATGTTCTTTTGCATCAATGGTTTCGTGTGATGGCGGTTTTACTGAACCTCCGGCTTTTTGATGTAAGTATTTACCACCGGATCCATCCACTTTTAAAATAGAATCGATAATCCCTAAACCTTCTGTATTAGGTTCCAACAAAACAGCACCGGCTCCATCACCAAAAATAATGCATGTGGAACGGTCGGTGTAATCAACTATTGATGACATTTTATCGCCACCAACAACAATTACCTTTTTATATTTTCCTGTTTCAATAAATTGAGTTCCTGTGGCAAGTGCAAATACAAATCCTGAACAACCTGCAGCAAGGTCAAATCCCCATGCGTTGGTGGCTCCTACTTTATCACAAACAACATTAGAAGTTGCTGGGAAAACAAAATCAGGAGTTACGGTAGCCACAATGATCAAGTCGATCTCTAATGCGCTGATACCACGTTTTTTCAACAGAAGCTGAATAGCAGGGACACACATATCGGATGTTCCTAATCCTTCACCTTTCAATATTCTACGTTCTTTAATTCCGGTACGTGATTCAATCCATTCTGAAGTAGTTGGAACGAATGTTTCTAATATTTCATTTGTAAGAATATAATCAGGAACATATCCGGCAACAGCAGTAATAGCAGCGGTTATTTTAGTCATTATTGAAATGCTTGTTTTATTTTATCGGAAAGTTTTGCTTCCACAATATCTTTAGTAAGTAGTAACATGTTTTTTACAGCAATATCATTCGAGATCCCGTGCCCGATCATTACAGTTGAATTGATACCTAATACAGGCGTTCCTCCATAATTTTCATAATTGAAACGGTCGAAATAGGCATCACTCAAACCTCTTTTCTTGATCATGGTGTAAAGTGCTTCGGCTTGTTTTAATACTACGTTTCCGGTAAATCCATCACATACTATTACATCCGCCATATCATTAAATATATCACGTCCTTCCACATTACCAATAAAGTTGAAATCTTTGGTATCCTTCATTAAACTGTGTGTAGCTTGTGAGATCAGATTTCCTTTTTCGGGTTCTTCACCGATATTTAATAAGCCCACTTTGGGTTTTTTAATTCCATAAACATGTTCTGCAAAAAGAGAACCTAATATGGCAAATTGGTACAATACATCAGGTTTGCAATCCGCATTGATCCCAACATCGAGAATTAATCCTGTTTCACCATTTTCTTTCGGTAATAAAGAAGTAATGCAAGGTCGGATAACACCGGGAATGGTTTTTACGCTGAACATGGAGCCTACAAGCATAGCTCCGGTATTGCCATTGCTGGCAAAACCATCTATCCCACCTTCTTTTAAAAGATGAAACCCAATGCTAATGCTAGAATTGGGTTTCTGTGTAAATGCTTTAGTTGGGTGTTCGCCCATGCTGATTACTTCGGAGGCATGAACAATGTCGAAATTGTTGGAATCGGCCCCTTTTTCAGTAAGGCTTGAAATGATTTGTTCTTTATCGCCAATTAATACAAGACGAACATTTTGGGGTAATTCGTTATAAGCTAAAATAGCCCCTGATACTGTTGCATCGGGTGCGAAATCACCGCCCATAATATCTATACCTATTTTCATAAGTTCCTATAAATTTTTATGAATTTACTTATAACGAATAACGAATTTTATCGAATAGCAGATCTGTAAATTGATCCATTATTCCATAAAATTCGTTACTCGATTACTGTTTTTAAGCAGAAACTTTTTTCTCAATTGCTAGTTTACCTCTGTAGTAACCGCAACCACCACAAACACGGTGATATAAAGTAGGTGCTCCGCAATTTGAGCATGTTGAAATTGTAGACGCTACAGCTTTGTCATGACCTCTACGGCTATCTCTTCTGGATCTTGATAATTTTCGCTTTGGATGTGGCATTTTATTTTATTGTTTAGTTGTTAATAGTTGATGGTTATTAGTTGTTAGTTGATGGTAGCTACCATTCTCAATTGTCAATTTTACATTGTCAATTTAGTTCCTTATTTTATTAATTTAAGCTAATATTTTTTAGATCATCCCAACGTGGATCGGAAGAATCTTCTTTTTTTTCTTCCTCGATCAAAAAATCATTTAATTTCTTTAACATTTTTTTGTCACACGTTGCTTCCCCTTTTTCATTATCAGGGTGGGCACGCTTTATAGGCAAAGAAAGAGCTATATATTCATATAAATACTGCGACAGATCCAATTCATGTTCATTGGCTGCAACAGTAATGATATCATCATCTTCATTGCCTGTATCGCTGCCTCCTACTTTTACAATTAATTTGTAATTTCCCTCAATAGGTAAATCGTATTCGGCCGTGCAACGATCACAGTTTATTTTTACAGTTCCGCTAATTTCAAAATGCAAAATCATCATACTTGACTGCTTAAGCAATGTTAGCTTCACATTAATATCACCTTGTTTAATCTCAGAATAATCAAGGCTTTCAAAGAACTTATCACTTATATGAAAATCATATAAATGCTCTCCAACACTTAAACCTACAAATTGAATAATGTATTCTTTTGGGGTTCGCATCTCATCTAATTTTTAAAGAAGGAGGACAAAGGTAGAAAAATCCGCTTTAAAACAAAGAAAAATTCAAGTTTTAAGTTCAGGATCCAAGTTTTAGGCCGGTAGTTTTGGGTTTCAGGTTTCAGGTTTGTTGTTATAACCTGAGTTATTTTGATAAAATTAAAAAAAATTGAATAAATATCGTTCATTTTGGGCGTTCCCCTTTCTACCTCACCCCTTCCCCTCTCCAAATGGAGAGGGGGGGCCAAAGGA
>JAZKBX010000192.1:0-11921 GCA_040388455.1 Bacteroidota bacterium | reverse complement strand
CAGTATAATTGAGTTATCATCGTATAAAATTGAATCGTAAAGTTAAGATAAATGCTAAGGAAATGTTGAATGTTGAAGGTTAAATTGTCAATTATCCATAATCCTGTATGAAAATGTCTGGTATTTCATTTATAGCTCATAATAAGTAAAAAACAATTAACCGGAGAGTTCGGTGAGAAAAATATATGCAGAAAACCGCAGAGAAACATATAAATATTAACTCTGCGGCACTCTGCGTAAAATCTCTGCCAACTCTGCGGTTGAAAAAAAGAACTGCGTCATATCAGTTATAATTAAAAATTCAACATTTCTTAATCACTACCCAACCTTTGTCCTTTTTCTATCGTGTATGTGAATAGAGCGTATTAATATTAACCTTTAAAATTTACCTGAAATGAAAACTAAAGCAAATCATTTTTTATTTTGTATCCTGTTTTTTTCACTTATAAGTTGTAAAAAAGATGTAGTAATAAAGAAATTACCTGTTGGATGTGATCCATCAAACTCCGTTTTTAATCAACTTTATACTAATTTAGTTAGTATTTCGCCTAATCAAAATTCTATCACAATGGACCTGGAGACTCACACTTATTCTTTTGAAGTCAGCTCCGCTAAAACTATTTGTATGATTGGCTATCAAAGTCTCCCTTCCTTTAGCCAAACACCTTATCTAATTGAAGTATTTGATAGTACCTCAAATACACTTCTATATAATGGAAATCACATTTTTTCTCCGAATTCAACTTCTTATTATTCAATTACTCCGATTGCTTTAGTTGTAGGCCATTCTTATACAATTAGAAGAATCCAAACAAATTGGGCAGGAAATATAGGTAATACAATTGGCAGATTGGTTCACAGTTCAGCCGGAAACATTGCTTTCCCTGTAACTTTTGGTGATCTAAAAATTACAGGTTCATCATCTTATGGAACTGGTGGACCACATTATAATTGGGGGTTACCCTATATTGATATTGTATTTGAATGATAAATTAAAGTTTAAACAAATATTTTTTTTTAACTACTTTTATGTAAATGAATATTGACCTTGAACTAATTACCGCGTGCATCAATCACGAACGCAAGGCGGAATATGAGCTCTATAAAATAACGTACAGTTATTTAATGGGGGTTTGTTTCAGGTACACCAATTCGAGGGAAGAAGCAGAAGAAAACCTCAACATTGGTTTTTTAAAAATATTGAAGAATCTGGATAAGTATAAGCCTGAAATTCCGTTTAAGGTTTGGATACGAAAAGTGATGATCAATATTTTAATTGACGAGTTCAGAAAAGAAAAAAAGCATAAAGAAAATATTCAATACGTAGAAGAATATCATGAAACAGGCGATTATGCCGAACAAAACAATGCTATTTCGAAAATGAATATGGAGCAAATTCATGCTTTAATCATGAAACTACCACCAATGAGTCAAAAAGTGTTTAATCTTTACATTATTGATGGTTTCAGCCATAAAGAAATTGCCGATATGCTTAGCATGTCTGAAGGGACATCAAAATGGCATTTGAATTTTTCACGAGGTAAGTTAAAAGACATGATAACAAATATAGTTTCTCCTTTAAAGGCTGTATGATGAAAGAACAGGAAAATTTTGATGATCTGATCCGCCAAAAATTCGCTGAAAAGGAATTTGTTTTCAACGAAGAAAATTGGGAAAAAGCGGAGAAAAAGATCGATTCTACAAGAAGATTTAGAAAAATCTACTTGTGGACCTCTATTTTTATAATCGGCCTTTTTGTTGGTGTAGGACTTACTCTTTTATTTATTGGAAAAGATAAAAAAGAAAACACAAAGAATATCTCTGAGATCAACCTTTCTGAAGACAACAAAACTGAAAGCATAAGCAAGGAAAATACCGTTATTGAAAATCCGAACTCTTCTTTAAGTCCAAGCCAAGTAAACGAGAATACTAGTACCTCTCAAAAAACTGATGCACAAGAAATTCCTTCGGAAGCTGAAAGTACTTCTATAATAAATGATGATCAAAAAACAGAAAAAGGTAGTTCTATTCCAATCAACACAAATATTCAAACTGAGAAATTAAATAAAAACGCTACGAACCTCTCCCCTACTGCATTAATTGATCAAAAAAACGAAACAATTAAAACCAAAAAGAAAAATAAAATCTCTAATGCAGAAGCGAAACTCATTGCTCAAAAAACGGTTAACCATAATAATCAAGCTCAAAAAAACATTTCAAAGAAAACTGAAGAATCTGTAAGTGAAATTTCGAAAAAAATTGAGGATAACAGTATTGTAAAAGAAAAAAACATAGAAAAGAATAAGGATGTTGCTTCTGAAATGACAACTAGTAAAGTTGAAACACTCAATAATGAAGAGCAAACTAAAGCGTTAAATACAGAGCAAAATGAAAAGGTGGTCAATACAAGTGAGACAATTGCTAAAGATCAATCAGAAAAAAAACCAGAAAAAAACAATTCGGATACGCCTGTAAATCCGATTACTCAAGAAAAAGAGCCGGTTAATGAGCCTAAGTCGGAGCTTGCATTATTAACAGAGAATACTGAAAAGAAAATTAATACCGTTGCTGATTCAAGCAGTCCGACAGAAATTATTTTGCCTGAGAAAGCACTCGCCATTGCAAAACAGGATTCTTCCATAGTACCCAACGAAAATAAATCAATACCTCCGCCTCCTGCCCCACCAGCCGGTTTGGCAAGTGCTACCTTCTTTTCAGTTGATGCAGGAACAAATTTTGAATTCGGCTGGCAGTATCCTGATGCAACTGAAGCCGCAGGATTTAATCCTATTCTTGGAATAGGAATTACTCATTACATCAATCAAAAATGGGCATTGCAATCAGGGTTAGAATATGGCAGCATAGCTTATTTAAAAGCCAGTCAAAAAGTATTTACCAACACAACGTATGGTTTTGGATCTACTTCAGTTGATAAAGTAATTAATACGAAGACCCTGCATTATGCCATTGTACCTCTATTATTTCAATATCATTTTAACGATAAAAATGCCATCAGTATTGGTGGTTCGATATCCTACCTGGTGAATTCAAAAAGCAAGGTTACTATTAATACCACAACTATTGCTCCTATGGAACTTGATTCTAACCAAACTGGTCCGGTTGAAAACCACACAATTTCAACACAAAGCACAGAAACCGGGTATTATTCAAATGCTTTTAATAAATGGGATGCATCATTGGCAATTGGATATCGCAGAAGAATATCGCAAAAATTTAGTTTAGCAGCAATTGCAAATATAGGATTGCTTGATGTGAAAGATGATGCCTTCTTTTCCAGAGAAATGGTTGAAAGAAATGTTGGTTTGAAAATAGTTATTTCTTATAATTTATTTGAATTCTAATTTATGAATCGTTTATTATTTTTATTTCTTTTAATTTCTATGATCGGTTGCAAAAAGGATTATCCAATTGCATCCAGCGAAACACCTGTGTTTTATTTTAACGGCACTGTAAATGGAGTTGCAGTGAATATGGCAGCAGGAGTAAATAATTATTATATGTATTCCTCTTATAGGCAAGACTCAAATTATGTATATAATTTTTCGGGGGAATTAAAACAGAATAATTGTCTCAACTGCAATAACAAAATCAAATTTCAAATCAATGATTATACCTCCTCGCCCCCAAATGGCGCTACTCAAATAAATACCTCTTTGTTTCCTTCCTATTACTCCATGCAGGAGTCGGATTCGCTTACGGTTGGGTCGCCAACGGAATATGCTGTAACTTTTAATGCTATTTCAGACAGCCTCAATAACTATGAATTTACCTGGGATTTTGGTGATGGCAGCTCTGAAACAGGCACTTTTAGTCCTACACATACCTACACTCATCCGGGATATTACAATGCATGCTTAACTATTAATGATGTCAATAGCAGCTGTTCAAGCACTATTTGTAATCAAATAAAAATAGATGTCCCTGATGCAGCATGTGATGTATCTCTTGTAGATTCCCTATTTTCAGGAAACACTTTTTCTTTTTCATCAACTGGAACAGGAACACCAAGTACTTATTTTTGGGATTTCGGAGATGGCAGTTCTTCCAGCTTAAATACTGTTTCACATACTTTCTCGAATCCTGGTATTTACAAAGTGTGTTTAGAACAAACAACGATTGAGGGTTGCACCTCTTATACCTGCAAAAATGTTTCAACGGAAGGTTTTGCAGGATGTTTTGCTAATTTTGGTTACGGTATACAAGGAACGAGTTCTAATCCATTGGCATTATCGAATGTAGTGATAACCTGGACAGATATTTCAGGAATTGTGTATAGTTCAAACAATTCGCAACAATCGAGCGACAGTTATTTTCAGATCCTTTCGGTGGAAGATTACCTGACTAACGCAAATAGTGAGCCTACAAAAAAATTGCATATAAAATTTAAATGCAGTTTATTTAACAACAACAATTCGATACAAATTGATAATGGAGAGGCTGTTATTGCTGTTTCATACAGATAAGAACATCGCCTTTTGTTTTTCCGATCCTCCCTTCTTTTATTTCCAAAATAAATAAACATTAAAATAATTTCATTACCACCCAACCTTTGTTATTTTTTTACCGTGTTAGTTTATAGAGTCCAGTAATAAACCTATACAACACGATCATGAAAACAATCATAACAAATCAAAAAAACAATTTGGAAAAACTTTCAAAAGTTTTAAGGATCGGCACATTTATTTGTCTTGGCTTAAAAGTGAACGGTGAATGGATAGCCGAATATGATTCTACTGATGATGTTGTTAAGAATGCTAACATCTGGCTTCCTTTACATAATTGCTTTAAACCATCCTCTGCTTTCTATTTTTCATCGTCCTGATAATAAAAAAATAAAAATTTGGGTCAGACCCAACCTTTCCTATTTTTCTCACGTGTTAGTTTATAGAGTGAAGACAAACCTAAAAAAATTGAAAATGAAAACAGAAATTACAAATCTACCAAACAATTTAAAAAAACTTATAAAAGTTTTAGGAATTGGAGCCCTTTTGAGTTTTGGCATAGAAGCAAACTCACAGTGTATAGCAGAATTCACTTATGTTATTGATTCGGTTAATACCGATAACGTAATTTTTACAAATACATCACCCAATGGGAATTCAAATTTGACGTACTCATGGAATTTTAACGATGGTACTACTTCAAGTCTTGAAAATCCAAACCATATATTTAATAATACAGGAACCTCCACAGTGGAAGTATGTTTAACTGTTTCTGACCAAAATGGTGTTGCGTGCACGTATTGTGATAGCATTGGTACAGGAACTTATACGAGCCCTGCCTGTCAGGCCTATTTTTATTCAGAATCCGATTTAAACTCATTGAATGGATTTAACTTTTATAATTATTCCGGAGGAACACCTTCCAGTTTTTCCTGGAATTTTGGAGATAGTACTTCTTCCACTTTGGAAAATCCAAATCATATTTTTGCTGACTCCGGCTCCTATCAGGTATGTTTAACAATTTCCGACATAAACAATAATTGTCAAAACACCTATTGCGAAATTATCTCAGTTGGAGTTCAACCCGGTGGAGGCTGCCAGGCTTATTTTTATTCGGAGCCTGATTTCAACTCTTCAACCGGATTAAACTTTTTTAATTACTCAGGAGGGTCAGCTAATAGCTATTCCTGGGACTTTGGAGATAGCACTTCTTCAACCATGGAAAATCCAAATCATATTTTTGCAAACACTGGCGAATACATGGTATGTTTAACAGTTGCTGATTCGGTTGGAACCGCTTGCACGTATTGCCAATATGTTTATGTTGGTCAAAATGGGAACGGTTGTCAGGCATATTTTTATTCCTATGCTGATAGTAGCTCTACTAACTCGATAAATTTCTCGAACTATTCTTCAGGAACATCTAATACGTATTCATGGGATTTTGGCGATAACACAACCTCAACTCTTGAAAATCCAAATCATCTATTTTCAAATACGGGAGAATACCTTGTATGTTTAACAATTGCTGATTCGAATGGAACTACTTGCACTTATTGTGAATATATTTATGTAGGTCAAACAGGAACCGAATGCCAAGCCTATTTTTATTCATATCCTGATAGCAGCTCTGAAAATTCTATAAACTTTTCGAACTATTCTACAGGACCGTCAAACACCTATTCATGGGAGTTTGGAGATGGCACCACCTCCAATATTGAAAACCCGGATCACGTTTATGATACTACCGGAGTATACCAGGTATGTTTAACAATTGCTGATTCAAATGGCTTTTCTTGCAGCTTTTGCGAAAATGTGATCGTTGGAAATAATGGATGCCAGGCATATTTTTATTCAGATCTGGATTCTAACACTATAAATGGCGTAAACTTCTCCAATTATTCAGGTGGAAGCCCTAACAGCTATTTCTGGGATTTTGGAGACAGCACAGGTACTTCCAATTTAGGAAATCCTAATCATTCATATGCGGATACAGGAACTTACTATGCATGCTTAACAGTTGTTGATCAATATGGTAACGCTTGTACATATTGCGATAGCGTTATTGCCAGACAACTTGTTGCAGGTATTAAAGAATCTTCAAAAGTAAGTACCTTACTTGAAAATTATCCTAATCCATTTAACGGAAGTACAACTATCAATTATACTATTTCAAAGGAAGCAACCGTTGAATTAATCATTGTTGATCTAATGGGTAATAAAATTGAAGCAGTTGAAAACGGTAACAGATCAGCAGGTAAATATTCTACTGTTTGGAATGCAGAAAATGTTTCGAACGGAATGTATTTATTGCAGCTTAAAGTAAATGATCAAATTTCAACTAAAAAAATAATCATCACAAAATAATAATTGCTTTTGTAAAATTATGAGAGGAGCGCCCCAAAGTATAATTGGGGCGCTTTTTTATTGTTTTTTTAAATAGTTCTTTAATATTCCATTGCCAAAAATAGTAGCGAGAATAATTAATGTGCCGAGGTAAAAACCCGGAGTCATAGCCTCATCTTTTTCCCAGATAAAATAAGCGATAATGATACCATAAATAGTTTCCAGATTTATAGTCAGCGTCATCGTATAGGGACTAATTTTTTTCATTACATGAATACTTGCTATAAATGGAAATGCAGTCCCTACAACTGAAAACAAGAGTAACCATAACCAATCAGCAGTGCTTATTTCAAAAAAATTGTGATCTAACTGCCCTGTTAACAACAAATAAACTGAAAGAGATAGGAAACCTCCACCCAATTCATATATAGTGATCACAGGTGATGGAATACGCTTTACAAGCAAACTATTTATAACCGTAAAAAAAGAAGCGGTCAATGCTGCCAAAATACCAAAAATGATCCCGGTTGCATATTGAGTTTCAACTTTAAATATAATTGCAATGGCCCCAATAATAACCATTCCGAAAACTAATTCGTAACGGATTATTTTACGCTCATAAAAATAGGGCTCAATGATGGAGGTAAATAAAGTACCGGTTGCGAAAGCAACTAAGGTTACCGATACATTAGAAATTTTGATTGCATGGTAAAAACAAAACCAATGAAAAGCAATGACTGTACCGATTCCAACAAGTTTAAAAACATCCTTACGGGCAATTTTAATATTTTGTTTTATAATAAACAGATAAACAGAAACTGCTATAACAGTCAGTAACATCCGAAACCAAACCAATTGAAAAGCCTGAACAGATATGAGTTTGCCTAGTATTGGTGACCAGCCCCAAATAAAAACAATGAAATGAAGTAAAAGGAGATTTTTATTTTTGAAAAACATACAATTAGTCTGAAAATAAATAAGCCACGAATTTCACAAATTTACACGAATAAAATTAGTGTGAATTAGCATAATTCGTGGCAACAAAAAGCAACTCCTTACTCAAATCGTTTCGATATCTTTTCTTCAACATAATCCCGAAGCGCATCTATCTTAATAGTATCAACTACTTCAGAAGCAAATGCGTGCATCAGTAATTTCTTAGCACTTGTTTCACTTAAGCCGCGGGCGCGAAGGTAAAATACTTTTTCCTCATCCAATTTACCGGTTGATGTGCCATGCGAACATTTTACATCATCGGCATAAATTTCCAATTGAGGTTTTGTGTTGATGGTTCCATCATCACTCAATAAAATGTTTTTGTTAGATTGAAAAGCATTTGTTTTTTGTGCGTCTTTTCGCACAAATATTTTACCATTAAAAGTAGCAGTTGATTTCCCATCAATGATACCTTTGTAGAGCTCATTGCTATTGCATTTTGGTTTACGATGATCTACCAACGTGTGATTATCAATTATTTGATTCTCATTTGTCAAATACAAGCCATTCAGGTTTGATTCTATGCCTTCATCATCCAATACAATGTTCAAATTGTTTCTTACCAATGAACCACTTAAAGTAAAAGTATGAGTAAAAAATACACTTTTTCCTTTTTGAATTATTTGTGTGGTATTAAGTAAATAACCAAAATTATTTTCATCCTGAATTTTATAATGATCCACAATTGCACTTTCTTCTACCACCATTTCTGTTAATGCATTGTTAAATACTTTAGCAGTGGAATCAACTGTTTCATACGATTCAATAATTTTCACTTGAGCATTTGATTCAACAACAATTAAATTACGCGGATTAATAATTGAATTTTGAATTGCAGTTGAAACGTGAATGATATGAATAGGTTTTTCAATTATTGTATTTCTTTGAACGTGAACAAATACGCCATCTTTGGCCATTGCAGTATTCAATGCAATAAAAGCATCGGCATTTATATCAGCATTTTGGGCATACTGTTTTTCAAAAACAGAAGAATGATCCTTTGAAGCTTTAGCTAAACTACAAATGATCAACCCCTTTGGCAGACCCTGTAATTTTGATAATTCTTCCATAAAAATACCATTCGCAATAATGATAACATAAGCATCATTTAAAATTTCAAGGTGCTCAATTTGTTTGCGATCAAGTGTTTTATTTAATGCTAAAAAGAATTCTCCTTTTAGCAACAGATCAATGTTCAGATATTTATATTCTTCATGCTTACGACTTGGGATGCCTTGCTTGTAAAAGCTTTCCATTGCCTGTTCGCGAAGTACAGTGTTTCCGAACAAGGAATTTTTTGAGGATTCGAATTCAGAAATTATCTTGTCTTTTAGTGTATTTTTTTGTGTAATGGTTTCCATATTTAATTTTGCATCAAATGCTTTCGCACACGTTTCGACAGGCTCAATGTGATAATCCGCCTCTGGTCTGTCAGAGTAAGCCTGTGGTGAGCATTTGTCGAACCATCGAAGACTGTGCGCGGTAAAAAAAATCTATAATTGAGCTTCCGCTTTAATAAAATCGTATCCTCTTTCTTCCAATTCCAAGGCTAATTCTTTAGGCCCGGATTTTACAATTTTGCCATTGTATAGAATGTGAACCACATCAGGAATAATATAATCCAACAAACGTTGATAATGCGTAATTACAATGGTTGCATTCTCTTTTGATTTTAATTTATTCACTCCGTTCGCAACAACACGTAAGGCATCAATATCGAGCCCGCTGTCGGTTTCATCAAGTATTGCAAGTTTTGGTTCAAGCATTGCCATTTGAAATATTTCGTTGCGTTTTTTCTCTCCACCGCTAAAACCTTCATTCACAGAACGGTTGGCAAGTTTCACATCCAACTCTACTAATTTTTGTTTTTCTTTCAGCATCGCTAAAAAATCTTTCGCTTCCATTGGGGCCAAACCTTTGTAAGCGCGAATTTCATTTATTGCGGTTTTTAAAAAATTAACATTGCTTACACCCGGAATTTCAATAGGGTACTGAAAAGCAAGAAACACTCCTTCTCTTGCCCTGTCTTCAGGAGATAATTCAAGTAAATTTTTACCGTTGAAAGTCACTTCACCTTCGGTAACTTCATAATCAGATCTGCCTGCAAGTACGGCCGACAAGGTACTTTTACCCGAGCCATTGGGTCCCATAATGGCGTGTACTTCTCCCGCTTTAACTTCTAAATTAATTCCTTTCAGAATTTCTTTTCCGTCAATTGAAGCATGTAAATTTTTTATTGATAACATAGTTTATTTTTTTTATTGTTGTAGTAAGAACTTAAAAAATTGTAACATTTCAATTACTTCTTCACTTTCATTTTAGCCAATGATAAAGCCATTCTGTTTATTAATGGACCTTTCCGGCCCTTCTTGCTTCCCTTAACAAAACTATCGAAATACATTTTTGCATAAACAGAAGAAAATACTGCACAACTCTTATGCCCCATTTTACGGCTGGTATGACGCAGTTTAATATTTTCGGCACCTTTTAATTTCATAGCATCAGATGCAATAAGAGCATTTTTGTAATTTACCTGCTCATCTGCTTTACAGTAACAAAAAAGTACAGGTGTTTCCGGTTTCCAATTGTGTACGCTATTTTCAGCAATTGCCAACTTAAATGGAAGCTTTTCATCATTAGCATAGCCCAGTAAAAAATCATCCGTCAATATATCTTTAGGTACTTCGGGCATTACTTTATTGATATCACTCATGGTGTGTTTACCATCATAATATGCCGGTAACATAGCCGCATAAGGGGCTTTGAAAGAACAGTTCTCATCTTTAAAACATTTATATACCTCCTGGTAAGAATACATCAGGTAAGGTAAATATCCAGGGTGAGAATAGGGTTTAAACATCACTTCACTTTGCACACCTCCCAGATCATAGGCTCCACTCATAGGTGCAGATGCCGTTACATTGAATTCAGTTGGATATTTTTCCTGCATCACCTTAAGGGTAGCTAAAGTTGCATGGCCACCTTGAGAATAGCCTGCCAAAAATAAATACTTACTCTGCTTAGCATCCTCCTTCACGATCAGTTCTTTTACAGCACGCAATAGATCTATTGCCGCTGCGGCTTCAGTTTCGACATGCAGATAAAGATGAGTTTTTTTCCCGCTTCCTATACCAATATAATCAGGGAAAGCAACCATATAGCCACTGGTAGAAAATGCCGTACAAATAGCCTGTTCTCCTTCAAACTTGATCTTCCGGTCTTTTATTGTCTGCGTTCCATGATGATAGCATATCATCGGGAACTCTTTACCTTTTTCTCGGGGCAGAAAAAATATTCCGGAAGCTTCCACCGATGTCCCATCATGCCAGGTGGTTTCATAGATCACCTCAAACACATCAATAGGGTAACTGATCTTTGCCATGAATTTGCTGATCTTTTTGCTTTTCCAAAGCGAATCCAACTCGGATATGGAATAAGAGTGAATTAGTTTATAACTATTCAATTTCCCGGGGCTTGCCTGGGTAGGTGTTAAAATAACCAAGAGAAAAAAGAAGAAAAAAGTACGTTTCATCATGGGTATTAATTATAGGATTGATATATATTTTAAAGAAAACTTTGAAAATTTATTGGTTCAATAATTATTATTTAAAAATTGGTTTCCATACTTATTTTTCAAACAAGTTATTATCCCGGATAAATTCAAAATTAACCTACACTTCCTTCCAAACTCACCGCCAATAGCTTCTGCGCTTCCACAGCAAATTCCATTGGCAATTTATTTAATACTTCTTTGCAATATCCGTTCACGATCAATCCGATCGCTTTTTCATTATCGATGCCACGTTGTTTGCAATAAAACAATTGATCTTCACCAATTTTTGAAGTGGTTGCTTCATGCTCTACCACTGCGGTTTTATCTTTAATTTCGATATACGGAAAGGTATGCGCACCGCACTTATCGCCCATCAATAAACTATCGCATTGCGAAAAATTACGGGCATTGGTAGCGCCTTTTGCAATACGAACCAAGCCCCTGTAACTATTATTACTAAAGCCTGCAGAAATACCTTTTGAAATGATGGTGCTTCTTGTATTTTTACCAAGATGCATCATTTTAGTCCCAGTATCAGCTTGCTGATAATTATTTGTAACCGC
>JAZKBX010000191.1:0-1833 GCA_040388455.1 Bacteroidota bacterium | reverse complement strand
TAAAACTGATCTCTTTTTTAGAATCAATTCCTTTGGTGATAATGTTCATTGTCCCGCCAATAGATGCCAGAGCAAGTTTAGATGCACCAAGTCCTCTTTGAACCTGAACATTCCTTGTAACATCTCCCAATCCGTCCCAATTGCTCCAATACACCTGGCCGTTTTCCATGTCGTTTACCGGAACACCATCCACAAGCACTGCAACATTCCGCTGATCAAACCCCCTGATAGTAACACGTGCATCACCGCTTCCTCCTCCTTGTTCGGTTGCGTATGCTCCCGGAGTGGAATTTAATAACATTGGAAGATCTCTGGAGGCTAATTCTTCTTGTATTTGTTTGGCTCCAATATTAGAGAAAGCAACAGGGGTTTCACGTATTTTAGCCACATCGGCAATAACTTCTACTTCATTTAATGTTTGTGTTTGAAGCGAAAAATTAAAAACAGAAGGTTTGTTTCCAACTTTTATTTTAATTTTTGGGGTTCATAACCAACATAGGATATAGAAAGTGTGTATTGTCCTGAGTCTGCTTTAATGCTGTAATTTCCATCAATATCAGTAACGGTGCCTTTTCCTTCAGCAATTAAAATAGTAGCGCCTATAATAGTTTCACCTGTAGCAGCATCTTTTACTGTTCCTTTTATTTCTCCTTTTTGAGAAAACGATAAATGGGAGCAGGTAACAAAAACTAAAATTAGTAGGATATGTTTCATGAAAACATCTTATAGATTTAATAATGTAAAATGTGCTAATTTGAAAATTACTTAAGTCATCTTCAAATTAGCACATTATCAAATTGTCAAATTAGATTTATTACTGGATAGAGATCTTTACGATCGAAGTTTTGTTATTAGCAAATAAAACCTTCACAGTATAAATACCTTTTGCAAGATTTCCTGTTTCAATAGTTGTTTGCTTAGCAGTTTTGTTTCCTTCTTTTTGAATTACCTGTTGTCCTACAACATTATATAATTCAATCACTTTAATTATTTCAGAAGAAGAAACGTTGAAGAAATTATTGTTGGATGGGTTTGGGTAAACGATCACAGAAACGCTGTTGTCAATTTCGTTGATTCCTACCGGGCAGCTGCAAGTGTGTGCGCCTAAGCCAGTCCAGGTACCCTCAGCTAATGAGTCATACTCAACCAACGCATCAAATAATAGAGGATTAACTGTAACTCCTCCATTAACAGTTGCTATTCTTCTAAGGGTATAATCTTTTGTGATCCATGTTCCTTGTGCATCATTAAATGGTGACTCCGTTGACCAGCTTGTTCCCGGATCTTCACCAATTTTACCGAAAATATCCACTTTTACACCATTTTTTTGAAGTGCAATTGCATCATCTCCGTTCATATAAGTTGGAGCAGGGTAGGCGTGATCTAATTGCCCATTATTAGGAGTTGTTGCATAAGCCTGTAAAACAGGGCTAACGGCAGGAGAGGTTCCTCCACTTTCTACGGTAGTTTGTCCATTTACGATCACAAATGTGCTATGTGCTGCAACAGTACCGGTTAAATTAAGTACACCACCTGCTGTTGAAGTAGTTAAGCCTCCGGAGTAACGCTCCAGGGTGTATCCTGTTAAATCAATAGGGCTATTTGATGGGTTGTAAAGTTCTATTGCTTTGTCGTTTCCGGCACCTTCAACATACTCAGAAATAAAAAGCTCATTGCACTGCGCATTAGCAGCTAAAGAGGCAGATAACGTAATTACAGAAAGTAAAAATTTTTTCATTTTTTTAATTTTTAAGGTTATATTTTTTGATTGGTTTTTTAATTGGAAGCGGCTTGGGACTTGTTCTTCAATTAGCAGATTTGCTATAAACAGAA
>JAZKBX010000190.1:0-2299 GCA_040388455.1 Bacteroidota bacterium | reverse complement strand
TAATTGCCTTTCAGGTAGTGGTTAAAAACGAATATAATCAGTTATTTCACTTTAATTCCGTTTGATGATAAAGCTCCAACATTAAACCAACCAACAGCTTTCGTACTTGAATTGGGATTTACGTTTTTAATATTACAACTTACATTAGCAGGAGGTGTTGCAAACAATCCGCCATTGGTGGTTTGTTGAACCACTTCGTTCAAGTAAAAAAAAGTTTCCGGAGTAATGGCATAAATATCCACATTAACGCTATCCCCTATAACAAGCGGTTTATCGCCAGGTGTAATTGCTTCTCTTATTGGAAGGATGAATAAAAACCCATCAGATCCTCCACCAGCATATGCACCATCCTGAGATAAATTCAGATTGCCGGGATTCGAATAAAACACTCCGTTTTTATATGTTTTTATCCAGTAAAAATTTGTCATGCCTAAAATATCATAAGCATAGAAAGAAGCGAAATACCCTTGTTCGCCTGCCGTTGAACCTCCGCCCCCACTTTCCTGCTTGGTGGCATATCTCACAGAATCGATAACAGGTGAAGGATAGGCAATTGAGTTCCCCTGAAACTCTTCTCCTGAATAAATCACTGACAATGTGTATGAATTAAAATAGCGAACCAAGGTATCACCTGCCGATGGTGTCCAAATATAGTCTCCACTATTGTTTACATCGGTAAAATTATAAACACGTCCTTCATTATCGGTAATTTTAACCGAGGCACCGGTTGCAGCTGGCGAGGGCGCATTATTAAAATATCCGGATGTTTTTGTTAACCGAATTTTTTGTGATCCCGGTTTATTATTTAAGAATGCATCAATTGCAAGCTGGGAAGTGCCTTCATCCAATTTAACAACGATTACTTTTTCGCAACCGGTAAAAAAAATTACAGATAAGATCAATAGAAATAAATTATTTTTCATATTAAATTGTTTTTAAAATTTGAAATTAAATGACACTGCAGGAATAACACTGCCTATAATGGTATATCGAACAGCTTCTGTATTTACAGGTTTGTCCGCATTTTGTCTGAAAAATATTGAGAACGGATTTTGACGATTATAAACATTATAAACAGAAAACACCCAAAAACCTTCCCATCTGCGACCTTCCTTTTTCTTTAGTTGCAATGTTGCAGAGAGATCTAAACGATGATAAGCCGGTATGCGGTAATTGTTTCTTTTTTCTTCTGAATTGTGAGGTATGGTATATCCTTGAATCTCTATGCGGTTGGTGGGGAATGTTGCAGGTGTTCCCGTAGCAAACACAAAATTACCTGAAAAGCTCAACCGTTTATTTAAATCATAATTAGCTACCAAACTTACATTATGTAATTTATCAAAACGATTAGGGAACCATTTGTTTAAATTGATCCCATTCACCTGTCGTTCGGTACGTCCAAGGGTATAACTTAACCACCCATTAAATTTACCTTTAACTTTTCGCAAATAGAATTCTGCTCCATAAGCCCTACCCTTCCCACTTAATAGATCACCTTCTAAATACTCATTCAATAATAAGTTAGCATTATTTATATAATCGATCTGATTTTGCAACATTTTGTAATAGACCTCTACTGAACTTTCGTACATATCATTTTTTCCAAAATTTTGAAAATAACCCAATGCGATCTGATCACAAAGTTGTGGTTTAATATTATTTGTTGATGGTGTCCATACGTCCAAAGGAGTTGATGCTGTTGTATTTGAAATCAAATGCAAATATTGTGTTGTTCTGTTATAACTCGCTTTAATAGAGCTTCTTTCAGAGACATCTAATTTCACTGAAAAACGAGGTTCTATATTGTAATAAGGTTTGATTATTTCACCTGATTCGTATGTTTTAATAGAAGCCAGCTCTTTTCTGAATCCAGCAACAGTATCTCTGTATATATATTCAGTTCCTTTTCCTAAATAATGGTAAGCTGAAAACCTAAGTCCGTATTGAAAAATCAGAAATGCACCCACTTTTTGTTCGTTACTAACATACAGGCCTGACTCCAAAGCATACTTATCATCTAAACTGAAATTATTGGTTTTCCCACCACTTGATGCAATTGCATTGCCAGGAACAAAATCGTAATAGGTTGACTGAAGCCCAAACTTAATGGTGTTTTTTGTGTTTGGAAAATAACTGAATTCAGGTTTAACACTGTAACTTATAATTTTTGATTTCCACTCAAATGAATCTTTCCCTTTTTCACCAAATGCCAGCAAATAGTCGTAATTGCTGTATATAAGAGAAGTATTTAAAAATAATTTTTCACCAAAAACATGGCTCCACCTAAAAGTACCTGTTG
>JAZKBX010000189.1:0-2816 GCA_040388455.1 Bacteroidota bacterium | reverse complement strand
TTTATACAAGTAAATTTATTATTTTAGGCATACGTAATAGTCTATAACAAAAATAAAATGAGTGAAAAGATTCTGAAAGCATTGATGCGACTGTTCGCTATCATTGCTAAATCTGACGAAAATACTGTTGATGCTAAAAGTGTAGTTGAATCTTATTTGAAACAGCAACTCAATAAAGAGCAGGTGCGTGAATACCTTGCTATTTATGAAGGGTTTTTAAAATTGCAGGATGAGGGCGCACAGGGGGAGAAGAAAAAAAGACGTTTGGCTGTTAGTTCCGTTAAAGTAATTGTTATTTGCGATCAGATCAATGAGGAACTGACCCAAAAACAGAAATTTATTGTTTTGTTGAATCTTATTGAATTTGCAAATTCAAATGGGTTCATTTCTGAGCAGGAAATGGAGTTCATATTTACAGTTTCTTCCTCTTTTAAAATTCCTGACGATGAATTTAATCAGTGTTTGTCTTTAGCATCAAAAAATGCCATTTCCGATATTGAAGATTCTCCAAATTTCCTTGTTATCAGTAATCAGAAAAACAGATCGGCTGGGCCTTCTCAAATTTCTTTGGAAGCGAACACGCAAAAGTTATATTCTGAGTCCATAATGGGCGATCTGGCTGTTTTACATATTAAAAGTGTAGGAATATACCTTATTCGCTATTATGGTGAAGCAGAACTGTTTTTAAACGGACAAATTATAACACCTCATAAAATTTATGTTTTATCACAGGGCTCTTCCATTCGAAGCTCAAAAGTTCAGCCTATTTATTACAGTGATATTGTATTTGCTTTCTCTAATGATCTTTCGGAAAGTAAAATTGTGTTCGCTGTAAATGATATTGATTTTAAATTCAAGAGTGGACACATAGGATTGCATAAGCTCAACTTTACTGAAAATTCAGGAAAGCTGATCGGTATTATGGGAGGAAGTGGAGCGGGGAAATCCACGCTGCTTAATATTTTAAATGGTAACAATAAGCCTTCATCAGGTGAGGTCCTGGTAAATGGCCACGATCTTCATCAGGATAAAAAAGAACTGGAGGGTGTAATTGGATATATTCCTCAGGATGATCTATTGATTGAAGAACTTACTGTTTATCAAAATTTATTTTATAATTCTAAATTGTGTTTTGATGACTATTCGGATGAAAAAATTGATCGGATGGTTATTGAAATGCTCAACGATTTGGGCCTGTATGAAACGAAGGACCTAAAAGTTGGCAATTCACTTGATAAAACTATAAGTGGGGGACAACGGAAAAGATTAAACATTGCTTTGGAACTTATTCGGGAACCTTCAGTGCTGTTTGTTGATGAGCCTACGTCCGGGCTGTCTTCAAGGGATTCGGAAAATATAATGGATCTGCTCAAAGAGCTTTCGCTGAAAGGGAAACTTATTTTCGTTGTGATCCATCAGCCTTCTTCTGAAATTTTTAAAATGTTTGATAAGCTTCTTATCCTTGATGTTGGTGGATATCCTATTTATAATGGTAACCCAGTGGAATCGGTGATCTATTTTAAAACCCTTATCAACCAAGTGAATGCGAATGAAAGTGAATGTAATACTTGCGGTAATGTAAATCCTGAACAGATATTTAATATTATTGAATCAAAAGTATTGGATGAAAATGGCAATCAAACAAGATTAAGAAGAATATCTCCCAAAGAGTGGAATGAATTTTATATTTCTAAAAACACTGTTAATCCGTCTATTTCAAAGGACACTACCAAACAACCAATAAAAAACACGTTTAAAAAACCAAATTTTTTAAACCAATTTAAAGTATTCACTACACGTGATGTATTGTCCAAGCTGTCGAATACACAATATCTTTTTATTAATCTTTTAGAAGCGCCTCTGCTAGCCTTAATTTTAGCTACGCTCATCAAATATTATAAAAATAATCAGAATTATTTATTTTCTGACAATAAAAATATGCCGGCATATATTTTTATGTGTGTGATCGTTTCTTTATTCATAGGGCTTACCGTTAGTGCTGAAGAAATTATCAGGGACAGGAAAATTTTAAAACGGGAATCGTTTTTGAATTTGAGTAAAGGAAGTTATTTAACTTCTAAAATACTTATTCTGTTTTTTATTTCCGCCATTCAAACGATAACTTTTGTTTTAATAGGAAATTATATTTTAGAGATCAAAGGAATGTATCTGGATTATTGGATGGTTTTATTCACTGCTTCTTGTTTTGCAAATATGTTGGGGTTGAATATTTCATCCGCATTTAATTCGGCAGTTACCATTTATATTTTGATTCCCTTTTTGTTGATCCCGCAAATATTATTAAGTGGAGTAATTGTGAAGTTCGAAGAATTAAACCCTAAAATATCCAGCCAGTCGGTGGTGCCTTTTTCAGGCGAGATAATGACCTCACGATGGGCCTTTGAGGCCTTGGCTGTTAACCAATTTGTAAATAATAAGTATGAGAAACAAATTTATAATTACGAAAAAGAAATAAGTAATGCCAGTTTTAAAAAAGTGTATTGGTTTTCGAAAATGAATGATCTGGCAGATGGGCTTAAAAATAAAAAAGAGATTTCTTCAAATTTGGAAATTCTAAAACACGAAGTAGATCGGGAAATGAAAGCGATCCCTGGAATAATATTTTCTTCTTTAAATAAAATGGATGCCGGGAATATTGATGAAAACTTTATTAATGAGTTTAAAAATTACCTGGTAAAAGTGAAGGACCACTATTCTCAAAAATATGAAAAGGCCGTTAAGAGCAAGGATGAATGGATGGGTGGATTTCAAGGAAATGATTTACATAAGGCAGAATATCAGCAGTTGCTGAGCAA
>JAZKBX010000188.1:0-8078 GCA_040388455.1 Bacteroidota bacterium | reverse complement strand
TTTGGCAAATAAAAATGTGTAAATTGATTCGTTTTTAAATTAAAACGGTCCAATATCCCATTACCCAATCCTATCCAAAGCATTGAATCATTATCTAAATAAAGGCAATACAAATAATTGGAAGAGATAGAATTACTATCCCTTGGATCATTTTTGAAAATCCGAAAAGAATAACCATCATACCTGTTTAACCCGTCACCGGTTCCAAACCACATAAAACCATATTGGTCCTGAACAATAGACCCAACTGTATTTTGAGATAACCCATGATCAACTGATAAATGGCCAAACTTAGCCTTCTGCGATTTTAAAAGAGGAGCTTGGCTAATATGAATCAGGCTGAAAACAAATAATACAAAAAGATTTTTTTTCATATTCTTATTCCTATTAAAAGTATGTCATCAACCTGTTCCAAATTACCTTTCCAATATTCAATTGTCCGATCCAAAAGCTTCTTTTGATCTTTCATTGACAAATGTGTATTTGCGAGAAGCAACTCTTTTAATTGCTGGTATTTAAATTTTTTTCCTTTTTCTCCACCAAATTGGTCGGCATAACCATCTGTAAATAAATAAATGCTATCACCAGATAACAAATGTATTTTATGAGAACGAAATGAGATTTGCTGATCAGAAATGCCAATAGGCTGCTTGTTTGAAATAATTGTTTTTAATTCCCCTTTTTGAAAATACCAAAGTGGATTATTTGCACCTGCCCAAATTACTTCTCCTTTTATTCTATCAATTGAGGCAAATGAAATATCCATACCATCTTTAACTTTTTCATCTGTTTTTGAAAAATGCTCAATTACAAATTCTCTTGTCTTATCAAGTATTTCCCCTGGATCGGATAATTTATATTCAAACACAGCTCTATTTAAGGCATTGTGGCAAACTAAACTAACTAAAGCTCCGGGAACTCCATGACCTGTGCAATCAGCAGCTGCTATCAATATTTTCCCATCTATTTCTTCCATCCAATAAAAGTCGCCTGCAACAATATCTTTGGGTTTGTAATAAATAAAATAATCTTTGAATTTTTTCTGAAAATCACTTTCGCCAGGCAACATGGCATATTGAATTCGCTTGGCATAGTTGATCGAATCTAATATTTCATGATTTTTTTCCTGAACTTTTACTCGGCTTTCATCCAATTCTTTTTTAAAAAAATAGGTTATAATTATAATTGTGGCCAGAACAGTAAATAAATTAATTGAGAAAAGTCCCATTGCAAATGTAAATACTTCTAAAGGTGGGAATATCATCATTCCGATCATTGAAAAAACAAACAAAATAATGCCCGTCCATAAATAAAATAATGATTCGCGAAAAGTTGAAAAAAATAATATTGGAGGAAGACAAAAAACTATAAACCCAAGATAAAATCCGGTTTCTCTACCCAAAATAATGGATATAATTGCCCAAAATATAGGAACTGAAATTGTTAGAACCGGTATTGATACTTTTAAACCTTTCCAGGAATTCAATAAAATCGGTATAATAAAAACAGGTAGGCCACAAAAGAAAACGAAAGCATGAAAATAATGTGAAGTGATTACAAATAAGATGGTATAAAAAAAACAAATAGGTATGCCCAAAAAGCTTATAACGTTTACAAGTCGCATCTTTTCTGCCTTATCAAAAGGTAGATCTGCCTTAATTCCGAAATTAGTTATTTTATTAAAAAGGCCCAACATTTTTACAATCATCATCCAAAAAATTAAATCCCTATTTTTATTAACAAGAGAAGCCTAATTTAAGAAATAAAACCGAAAGCTACTTAGCGGATATATGAGAATAATAATTATTTTTTTATTGCAAGTTTCAGGATCTGAATATAATTATTTTTAAGAAGCCCCTTTTGGTAAAACCCGCGTTCTTTAATAAGGTGGTGCATTGCAGGGAAATTATAACTAGGTACGGTCATAAGCAAATGATGTT
The DNA here is from genome assembly GCA_040388455.1 of Bacteroidota bacterium. GTDB lineage: Bacteria > Bacteroidota > Bacteroidia > 2-12-FULL-35-15 > 2-12-FULL-35-15 > 2-12-FULL-35-15. The sequence goes on along the minus strand of JAZKBX010000188.1, from coordinate 6,138 downwards.
CTGCATGATAATTTACATGATGTGGAGCAAACAGGATCTTTTCAAAAAAATTAGAATAAATTGTCCGCGTATTTTTATAATCATCCAACCGATCAGGAACTGCGCTATGCTCCGCAATAGAACGTATACGCAAAGAAAAATTATAGGTGGTAAGCAACGACCCTATCCACAATAAATAAAGCCAGGGTTCTCCGAACAACCAAAGAATTCCAAAAATCATGAAGTTTGCTGCAACAGGCCCTGCCATATTTTTCACAAAGGTTGTTATACCTTTAATAAAATCACCTTGTTGATTGGTTTTTATTATTCTCCCACCGAGTTCATATTTAATATAACCATAATGCATAACCAAAACAGCGATGTGTCCTTTGATTCCGCTTGCTCCTATCAAATCACGAATTACTTTTCGGATAAAACTGATCAAAGCGGCAGGATAACCTTTTGTAAGTGAAAGGTCGGGATCATCATCTGTTCCTGTTTTTACATGATGTTCAATATGGTAAGGCCGGTATCGTTCCACATCATGCAAAATAGGGTATCCGGCCAACCAGTTACCCAAAAAAGTGTTAGCCCATTTTGAATTAAACATGCTTCGGTGAGCACAATCATGCATCAGAATAGCACAAGCCAATTGCTTTCCGCCAATTATAAACATTGCAATTATAATTGTAAATGGATTGGGCCACAAAGCAGCAATGGCAAATGCAAATGCTATCCACACCCAGGTATGAAGAAATTCCAATGCTGCTTTCCAATCAGATTTTTTTAAGAGCTGTTGTATCTCCACTTTAGTAAGGTAATCGTTTACATTAACTTTAGTCATTAGACATACAATTTTTTATTTTTTTAATTACAAATGATTTCAACTCACTAATCCTGATTTTTCTTTTTCACCATTGTTAAAATAGTCGCAATGGCAACTGTTTCACCGGTTTCATCATAGATATCAACTAACCACTTAACAATACCTTTCGCAATATCTTCGGCAGATTTTTTCTCCTGAACAATTTTTTCCTTACAGGTAAAACGAACACCAATAGTAGTTCCAGGATAAACCGGTTTTACAAAACGGCATTCTTCTAATCCATAATTTAATAAAACAGGCCCTTTTTTTGCATCTACAAATAAACCTGCTGCTTTTGAAAGTACAAAATACCCATGCGCCACTCTCCCTGTAAAAATGGTACCTTCAAGCGATGTCGCATCCATGTGAGCATAAAAATTATCTCCACTTACATTGGCAAAATTCACAATATCGGATTCGCTAACAGTATGTTTCGCGGTAATAATAGTTTCACCAATTTCAAGTTCTTCGAAGTAACGTTTGAATGGATGAATATCTTTTTCGATATATTTTCCACCGTATTGGTAGTTATCAGTAATGTTGGTCAATGTAGTTGGAGAACCTTGAATAGCGGTACGTTGCAAGTAGTGAAACACACCACGTTTCCCTCCCATTTCTTCACCGCCACCAGCACGGCCAGGGCCGCCATGGGTAAGCATTGGCATTGGAGAACCATGACCGGTGCTTTCTTTAGCACAATCCGCATTCAAAACTAAAATACGACCATGCATACAAGCTGCACCTATTACAAATTCCTTTGCAATTTTATCATCACCTGTTACAATTGAACAAACCAACGATCCCTTTCCCATTTTCGCTAATTCAATTGCATCTGCAATTGTTTTATATGGCATGATTGTACTGATGGGACCAAATGCCTCAATATTATGTACATCCTGATATTTAAAAGGATCTTTATTTAAAAATAAAATTGGCGACATAAATGCACCCTTATTTTTATCAGCCCCGGTTACTTCAAATTTTTCCATATCACCAAAAACAATTTCCTGTGTTTTGGATAATTGCATTACTTTTTCAGCAACTTCTTTTAATTGAGTTTTGCCAGCTAATGGGCCCATACGAACACCTTCGGTTTGAGGATCTCCAATTGTGGTTTGGGCTAAACGCTTACCCAAAGCAATTTGTACGTCTTCAATTAAATTTTCAGGAACAATAATTCTACGGATGGCCGTACATTTTTGTCCGGCTTTTACTGTGATCTCACGCTGTACTTCTTTAATAAAAATATCAAACTCAGCAGAGCCTGGCACTGCGTCTTTCCCTAATACACAACAGTTTAAAGAGTCGGCTTCCATTGTAAAAGGAACAGCTTCTTCAACTAAGCGTGGATGTGATTTTAACATTTTTCCGGTACTTGCAGATCCTGTAAACGTTACAATGTCTTGTGAAATAACATGATCAAGAATTCCATTGGCGCTTCCACATATTAACTGCAGGGCACCCGGAGGAAGAATACCTGATGCATCAATTTCGCGTACAACTGCTTCAGTTAAAAAGGAAGTAACGGTTGCTGGCTTAACAATTGCCGGTACTCCTGCTAATAAATTAACAGCAATTTTTTCCAGCATTCCCCAAACAGGAAAATTGAATGCATTGATATGTATTGCAACGCCTTCTTTGGGCACACAAATATGGTGTCCGATAAATGTGCCATTTTTTCCAAGTTTTACAGCGTCTCCATCCAAACAAAATGTTTCATCAGGAAATTGCCTGCGTAAACTCGCATACGTAAATAAATTACCAATTCCCCCTTCAATATCTATCCAGCTATCAGCACGGGTTGCGCCTGTAGCCCAACTTACTTTATAAAATTTTTCTTTTTCAAGAGCAAGATGTAAAGCTAATTTCTTCAACATAAGGCCACGTTCCTGAAAAGTCATTTTTCGTAAGGCCGGACCGCCAACTTTACGGGCATAATCCATCATCTCTGAAAAATCAAGTCCTTTACTGCTTGCTGTTGCTACTTGTTCACCTGTAATTGCATTATATAAAGCTTGCCCATCACCATCTCCGGCAATCCATTTTCCTGATGCATAATTTTGTAATTTCATAATATATTTTATTGTTAATAGTTCAAGGTTTCTGTAATTTTCTGAAAGGAAAATTGTGTGATTAAAGATACGAAAAAAAAATAAAATTAGAATTACAGTTGGAGTAAGATATAAGGCAAATTTCAAAGAAAAACATTCCCAGCAGATAGCTCAGATTTAGGCAGATAAGAGGCGCATTTTTATGTGTAGATCTAAGTTATCTGAGCGAAAAAAAAACAACAAAATGTTAATGTAGTAGACTGATAAACGCGATTAATTCGTACAGAAATAATAATTTTAATTTCTACTTCCGAAAATAGAACTCCCAATGCGAACTAATGTACTTCCATTTTCAACTGCAAGCATATAATCAGAGCTCATCCCCATGCTTAAAATTTGAAATGAAGAATAGTAAGACTGAAGTTTTTTATAAAAAACATTTAATGATTTAAATTCTTTTCCAATTTGACCTTGATCTGCAGTATTGGTAGCCATTCCCATCAAGCCAACAATACTAATATTTTTTAATTGTTTTAATTCTTCAGAACAAAGTAATTGTTCAACTTCAGAAAAATCCATTCCAAATTTTGTTTCTTCATTCGCTATATATACCTGTAACAAACACTTAATAATTCTGTTATTTTTTAGTGCTTGTTTATTGACCTCCTGCAATAATTTTAAACTATCTACAGATTGAATAAGGGATACGAACGGAGCAATAAACTTTACTTTATTGCTTTGCAAATGACCAATTAAATGCCAATGAATATCTTTAGGAAGCTGCTCATATTTATCAAGCATTTCCTGTACTTTATTTTCGCCAAAAATAATGTGACCTGCATTATAAACTTCCATTAGCTTTTCAACAGGCTGTGTTTTGGTAACAACCACTAAGGTTACACTATCAGGGATGGATGCTTTTATTTTATATAAATTATCTGCGATTGACATGGTGAGGAATACCGAATGTTTAAATTGCCTACTGCAAAATTGTTTAATTATTTTATTTTATTTGCAAAAAATAATTTACAAATACTTCACTCACTCAAACTATATATGACCAAACCGCTTCTCATTTTAGGCTCTACCCAGGTTGTTTTAGGAGGCATAATATTGTTGGTATCAGCAATGTGTTTTAACTGGCTCATTTCAACAGGATATAAACCAAACGCAACTTTGTATTTACCGCTATCAACAAGATCTTTCAACTCTTTCATTCCTTTAATACCAGCCACAAAACCTATACGTTTGTCCGTTTTAAGATCATGAATATTTAATTTAGGGGAGAGAATATGTTCAGTAAGAATGGAGGCATCCAGACTTCCAACAGGCTGTTCATTATGCACAATTTCTTTTTTTGCGTCTAAAGAATACCATTTGCCTTCCAGGTACATGCTGAAATTATGTTTCGCAACAGGCTTATACAGCTCTTCGCCTTTTTCAGTGATAATAAATTTTTTCGACAACATTTCAATAAATTCCTTTACAGATAAGCCATTCAAATCTTTTACTACCCTGTTAAAATCAAAAATTTTCAATTGTGTTTCCGGAAAAAATATACCCAGATAAAAATTAAAAGATTCTTTACCTGTATAGTTTGGATTATCATCCCTGCGGGACTTTCCAAGCAGAGCAGAGGATGCCGAACGGTGATGGCCATCCGCAATATATATAGCAGGGATTTTTGAAAATCGTTCTTGAATTTGTTTTACATAAATTGGATCATTCACTATCCATAATTTATGTTGCACTCTATCAGTAGTAGTAAAATCATATACAGCTTCGGAATGTATTAATTTGTCGGTTAGTTCATCAATTACTTTATCGTTCGGATAGCTGAACAGAACAGGTTCTGCATTAAAATCACATATTTCTAGATAGTGTTTTAATTTTTCTTCCCGCTCGGTGAGCGTTTGTTCATGAATTTTTATGACACCACTAAAATAATCGTCAATACTGCTACAACCAATGATACCAGTATAAACAATACCGTCTTTTAATTGCTGATAGATATAATAGCATGGTTGATCATCACGAACAAAAACGCCTTCCTTAATGAATTCCAAATACGTAGCTTTAACTTTTTTCAGTCGCTCATCAGATCCCGGCTTGGTTCTGATCCCATCACTCATATCAGGACTGATCACATGTAAAAATGTAAAGGGATTACTCCTCAATTTTTCATTTAATTCAACAATATTGTAGCCATCAACAGAGCGCGATGCCACCAGATGTACTTTGTCCTTTGCCGGACGAATGCCTTTAAACGGGATGATCGTTGCCATTTATTTACGACAGCTTAGAAATAATCAACTCTGCCAATTCAATACCGATACGCTCCTGAGCTTCTTCAGTAGCAGCACCTATATGTGGTGTTAATGATATTTTAGGATGTGATAATAATTCTTTTTTAGGTGTAGGCTCATTTTCAAAAACATCCAATGCAGCATGTGATACTTTCCCTGAATTTAATGCAGAGATCAGATCCGCTTCATCAATCACTCCTCCACGTGCAGCATTTGCAATGCATACACCATCTTTCATCAGATCAAATTCTTTTTTAGTGATCACCTTTCCACCTGGAACATGAAGCGTAATAAAATCACTTTCAGCTAATAATTTTTCAAGAGGAACGGTATGTAATTTCACAGCTATTTTTTCGGTAACACCATAAATATCTAAATAAATTATAGCCTCCTGAAGAAACGGATCATACGCCACCACCTTCATCCCACAGCCCAATGCAATTTTCGCAACCGCCTGCCCGATACGTCCAAAACCAATGATACCAATAGTTTTACCTTTCAATTCAATACCTTTAGCATATTTCTTTTTCAAAACATCAAACTGTGTATCCCCATTAACAGGCATCTGACGATTACTGTCATATAAAAAACGTACACAATTAAATAAATGTGCAAATACTAATTCTGCCACTGAATGTGATGAGGCTGCCGGGGTATTCACTACTTCAACTCCTTTACCACGTGCATAATCCACATCAATATTATCCATACCAACGCCACCACGTCCAATCAATTTCAAACCGGGACAAGCATCAATAACATCCTTACGAACCTTGGTTGCACTGCGCACTGTCAAACCAACATACTTCTGGTCATTGATAGCCTGTATTAAATTTTCCTGCGCTACTTTTTCTGTAATAACGGTAAAACCGGCTTTTTCAAGTAAAGCTTTTCCTTGTGCATCAATGCCATCATTGGCGAGAATTTTTTTGCTCAT
>JAZKBX010000187.1:0-8691 GCA_040388455.1 Bacteroidota bacterium | reverse complement strand
TATGAGAGATATAAAATTTAGGGCATGGGATAATAAAAATGAAAAGTTTATTCAATAAAGCAGATAATCAGGAAATACTTAATCGTATTCAAACACTTACTCCGAAATCTCAAGCTCAGTGGGGAAAAATGAATGTTTCGCAAATGCTTGCCCATTGCCAGGAACCTTTGCTGGTTGCTTATGGTGATCTAAAATTAAAACGAGGCTTGATGGCAGTATTATTTGGAAGCATGTTCAAAAAAAAATTGACAAAGGATGAAACGCCATTTGGTCGTAACCTCCCAACAGATAAGGCTTTTATAGTAGTGGATAAACGGGAATTTGAAAAGGAAACCAACAAGCTGATCAGCGTTGTTAAAAAATTCGAACAGGTCGGTCCACAGGGAATAACAAAGGATACTCATCCTTTTTTCGGTACAATGACTCCAAACGAATGGGATATCATACAATGGAAACACCTTGATCATCATTTAAATCAATTTGGTGCCTGAAACTGTGAAAACAAAATTAACTCATCCTATTTTCAAGATAATTTCGGAATGCGCAAGCGAAATGAATATCCCTGCTTATGTTATTGGCGGCTGGGTACGCGACCTTTTGCTGAACAGGCCATCCAAAGATATTGATATTGTTGCCATCGGAAGCGGTATTGATCTGGCACAGAAAGTCGCAAAAAAATTAGGTAATAAATATCATGTAAATGTTTATAAAAATTTTGGCACTGCCCAAATTGTTTATGAAGATTACGACATTGAATTTGTGGGTGCACGTAAAGAATCTTATCGCTCCGAAAGCCGCAAACCTATTGTAGAAAACGGAACATTGGAGGATGATCAGAACAGAAGAGATTTTACAATCAATGCACTTGCAATTTCATTAAGTGAAAGTAGTTATGGCGAATTACTGGATCCATTTAAAGGGATAGATGATATGAAAGCCGGTATAATCCGCACTCCATTAGATCCTGATATTACGTTCTCTGATGATCCACTCCGGATGATGCGAGCTATCCGTTTCGCAACACAACTTAATTATACGATTGAGCCGAAATCAATTGAAAGTATAGCTAAAAACAAGGATCGGATAAAGATCATTTCGAAAGAACGTATCACTGATGAATTGAATAAGATCATTCTTGCACCTGTTCCATCCATTGGTTTTAAAATATTATTTGATACGGGTTTGCTGCATCATATTTTTCCGCAAATGGTATTGTTATATGGTGTAGATAACAGGAATGGTCAATCTCATAAAGATAATTTTTACCATACACTGGAAGTGCTAGATAATATCTGCAAAACCACAGATGACCTATGGCTGCGCTGGGCGGCTATTTTGCACGACATTGCCAAACCACAAACCAAACGCTTTGAACCCGGACATGGCTGGACCTTTCATGGGCATGAAGACAAAGGTTCCCGAATGGTCCCTATCATTTTCGCTGAGCTAAAACTTCCCCTCAACGAAAAAATGAAATATGTACAAAAACTTGTATTACTTCATTTGAGGCCCATTGTACTTGCAAAGACTGAAGTTACTGATAGTGCAGTACGCAGGTTATTGTTTGAAGCCAGTGATGATATTGATGATTTGATGAAACTTTGTGAGGCGGATATTACTTCTAAAAATGCGTATAAAGTTCAAAAATATTTAAAGAATTTTGAAGTAGTTCGCCATAAGCTAAAAGAGATTGAAGAGAAAGATAATGTGCGAAATTGGCAACCGCCAGTGAGTGGAGAAGATATCATGAAAGCTTTTAATATCCCTGCCGGCAGAGAAGTGGGTATCATCAAAAATGCAATACGTGAAGCCATTTTGGATGGTATTATTCAAAATAACCCAACAGAAGCTATCCAGTTTATGATAAAAGAAGGTGAAAAATTAGGACTGAAAAGTAATTGATAATTATCAATTATTAATTTTCCATTATCAATTGATATTTATTATTTTTGCTTTTATAATTTAAAAACATATAAAAATATGGCTGTTTATCGTTTTCGGGTATCGTTTGAAGACAACGAAGATATTTATCGGGAAATAGAAATAAAATCTGCTCAGACTTTTGAGGATTTTCATAATACCATTGTGCAATCAATTAACTTTGATAATGTACACGATGCCTCCTTTTTTAGCAGTGATTATTTGTGGCGCAAAGGAGATGAGATCACCTTAAAGCCTGCAAATAATGATAGCGGTAAACATCGCAACACCGATGTTGCAACAAAGCTGATGAACAAATGCAAAATGGCCTCCTTAATAGAGGATCCGCATCAAAAATTTGTTTATGTATATGACCCTAAAGCTAGCTGGACCTTTTTAGTAGAATTGGTAAAAATAGTACCCGATGATGTCAAAATAACTTACCCAATTTGCGCTAAAACAGTGGGTGAAGCTCCAAAACAATACAAAATATCAAATGTGGCACCGGTTATATCGGATGAGGATGAATTTGATGATGATGATGAACCTCATGGTGATGATGAAGCATACGTGAATGCGCACAGCGATGATGAAGTAGCAGTATTAGAGGGTGAAGAAGGGGAAGAAGAATTGGCAGGAGAAACTGAGGAAGAACATGCTGATGAAGATGATGAATTTGGTAGCGATCATGAGGATCAGACTGAAGGGCTTCACGATGAAGATTGATAATTTTATTTACAGTTTGGATCATTAGGACGTGCCCCTTCGGGTCGGGCTTTCCGCTTCAATCTTTTCCGATGAAAATCGGAAAAGGATTTCCGCTACAATCCCTCACGCAAAACAATCTTCAACCAAAAGTTTTGTGTCTTAAATAGGGCATTAACTGAGCATTTTGCAAATTACCACATTTCCAAATTAATATGTCATCCAAAAACTTAATAGTAATTGTAGGTCCAACAGCAGTTGGTAAAACTGCTATGAGTATTGCTATTGCGAAGGCATTTGATTGTCCTGTTGTTTCAGCTGATGCGCGTCAGTTTTTTAAAGAAATGAACATTGGCACCGCTAAGCCAACGGAAACTGAAATTCAGGGAGTCACCCATTATTTCATTAATTCACACAGCATTACCGATGATTTTAATGTTGGAAAATATGAAACAGAAGCCATTGCTTTATTAGAAAAATTATTTCAAACCAATGAAAAAGTAATTTTAGTTGGCGGTTCGGGATTATATATTGATGCGGTTTGCAAAGGTTTTGATGAATTACCCGAAGCAGATGAGGAAATAAGAAATAAAATAAATTTACTATTAAAAACAGATGGTATTGATGGTTTGCAAAAACTTTTAAAGGAGCTCGACATTAACTATTATAATAAAGTTGATCTACAAAATCCACAACGACTAAGCCGTGCACTTGAGGTATGTTTAACAACAGGAAAACCGTATTCAGAGCTTCGTAAGGGAAAAGTAAAAAAACGAAATTTTAATATTATTAAAGTGGGGATCAACACTTCACGTGAATTGCTTTATGATCGTATAAATAAAAGAGTAGATGAAATGATGAAGGATGGTTTAGTAAATGAAGTAAAATCATTACAAGATTTCAAACATCTAAATGCTTTGCAAACAGTAGGTTACAAGGAGCTGTTCGATCATTTGGAAAACAAATTAGATTTAAATTCTGCCATAGAATTAATAAAACAAAACTCCAGAAGGTTCGCAAAACGCCAATTGACCTGGTTTCATAGAGATGAAGGAATAAAATGGTTTGAACCCAATCAAGCAGAAGAAATTTTAAAGTATATAAATTCAATTCAGGAGTAGGGTCAAAACAACTATGACCTCGGATGAAACTGAATAATTGCCTGGCGCAAGTAATCCCTGTCGAGATGGGTATATATCTCCGTAGTAGTAATGGATTCATGACCAAGCATCTCTTGAACAGCACGTAAATCAGCTCCTCCCTCAATTAAATGTGTTGCAAATGAATGCCGAAAGGTGTGCGGACTAATATGTTTTTTCAATCCAATTTTATGAGCCAGTTCTTTAATAATTATAAATACCATTACCCTGGAAAGCTTAGCTCCTCGCCTGTTTAGAAATAAAAAATCTTCATTATCTTTTTTTGGAATATAATGGCAACGAACTTCATTTTTATAAATAGTAATTTGTTTAACAGCTTCAGTTCCAATAGGCACAAGTCGTTCCTTATCACCTTTACCGGTTACTTTTATGAATCCATCGTTAAAATACAAGTTAGACATTTTCAGATCTACCAGTTCACTTACCCGTAATCCACAACTGTAAAGTGTTTCAAGCATAGCCTTATTTCGTTCTCCTTCCGGTTTACTCAAATCTATGGCCTCAATGATCTTATTAATGTCATCAAAACTCAATGTGTCGGGCAATTTACGACCAAGTTTGGGAGCTTCGAGCAATGCTGTCGGATCATTGCTCAACACATTTTCCAATAATAAATATTTATAAAATCCCTTTATTCCGCTTATCACCCGTGCCTGCGTTCCGGCACTCATTCCTAATTCATTTATCCATTTTAAAAAATCCTGCAAATGCTTTAACTCTATATCTTTAGGGTTAAATTCATATTTTTTAAATTCAAGAAACTGGACCAGTTTATCCACATCATGCAAGTAGGCTTCAATGGAGTTCTTGGACAAGGATTTCTCCAAAGCCAAAAACGATTTAAACCCATGTATGTATATTTTCCAGTTCATATTCTATTACGAATTTACAAATACATATTTTGGGTTATCTTTACATTTGCAAAAATTAGCTAACAAACAAATGTTACTTAAATAATAAAAAACAATAAGGCAATTGTATTTTGTCGATTTCAGTTCATTTTCAGTAAAAAACAAATATGAAACTACTTATTATAAACGGCCCCAACCTTAATTTATTAGGTACACGAGAAACAACTGTTTATGGTGATCAGACTTTTGAGGAGTATTATAAAACGTTGGAAAACAGATTCGAAAATGTTGAATTGGCCTATTACCAAAGCAATGTAGAAGGTGAACTGATCAATAAATTGCATGAAACCGGTTTTACTTATGACGGGATTATTTTTAATGCCGGTGGCTATACTCATACTTCAGTGGCTTTGCGGGATGCAATTGCGGCCATTAAAACACCTGTTATTGAAGTTCATATATCTAATGTATATGCACGTGAAGATTTCCGTCATACCTCATTAATTGCACCTAAATGCAAGGGTTCTATTTCAGGTTTCGGCATGGATTCATATCGGTTGGCGATAGAGAGTTTTTTGTAGAATAGGCTATAGGGACGATGTCTGACATTAAAGAGTGATGTATGATGGGAACGCGGATCTGGCAGATTTTTATGATCAAAATGATTTTTTGTTAATATGATTTGCTCCTTCATTTTCAATCGTAATGCTGCGTTAGGGATTGCAACGTAAATCCTTTTCTTTTTAGAAAAGATTGAAGTGGAAAGCCCGCCCTTTTCTTTTTCAAGAAAAGGAACGCCCAAATGAAAAGCCCCATGCTAACTATTTTTACATAATAAAATCTGCGAAAGCTTTAAATCCAGTACTGTATATTTAACTAATAAAAAGTCTATTTTAAAATATATCTTTGTAAATTGACAAACCGAAAACCAATATCTAATACCTAAACCCGATAATTACCGGGAAGAAATACTAAAAAATGGCAGAAAAAGAAGTAAAATATAACGAAGACAGTATCCGTACGCTGGAATGGAATGAGCATATCCGTTTGCGCCCGGGTATGTATATTGGTAAGTTGGGCGATGGCTCCTCCCCTGATGATGGTATTTATATCCTGCTCAAAGAAACCATCGATAATTGTATTGATGAATTTGTGATGGGTAATGGACGGAATATCGACATTACAGTTAAAGATAAAACGGTACGCGTAAGAGATTACGGGCGTGGTATCCCATTGGGTAAAGTAGTTGATGTGGTGTCTAAAATAAATACCGGTGCCAAATACGATTCGGAAGCATTTAAAAAATCTGTTGGATTAAATGGTGTTGGTACTAAGGCTGTAAATGCATTGTCCAGTTACTTTAAGGTTCAATCCTATCGTGAGGAGCAAACAAAAGAAGCTGTTTTTTCAGGAGGAAATCTGACAAAAGAAGAAAAAATTGTTGCTTCAGATGCCCGTAAAGGAACATTGGTAACGTTTATTCCTGATGAAAAAATATTTGGAAACTACCATTTCATCAATGAGTATGTTGAGAAAATGCTGTGGAACTATGCGTATCTCAACAGAGGTTTAACGATAAATTACAATGGACAAAAGTTTCATTCTGAAAATGGTTTGTTGGATCTTTTGCAACAAAACATTTCCGGATCCATCTTATACCCTATCATTCATTTGAATGGATATGACATTGAAGTTGCCTTAACACACAGCAATCAGCAATATGGTGAAGAATATTATTCTTTTGTAAACGGGCAACATACCACGCAGGGCGGAACACATCAAGGCGCATTTCGTGAGGCAGTGGTAAAAACTATTCGTGAATTTTTTAAGAAAGATTTTGAAGCAGTTGATGTGAGAACTTCAATTATTGCTGCTATAAGCATTAAGGTACAGGAACCAATTTTTGAATCTCAAACAAAAACCAAATTAGGTTCTCAGGAAATTAGTCCTAAAGGCCCATCTGTAAAGGCTTTTGTTGGAGATTTTTTAAAAACGGAGTTAAATAATTTCCTTCATAAAAATACCGAAACAGCACAGGCTATTCTTGGAAAGATCATTCAGAATGAGCGTGAACGTAAGGATCTGCAGGGTATTCAAAAGCTGGCGCGCGACAGGGCAAAAAAATCAAACCTTCACAATAAAAAATTGCGTGATTGCCGCATTCATAAAACATCAAATGATGAACGTAAATTAGACACTACTTTATTTATTTGTGAGGGAGATTCGGCAAGTGGTTCAATCACTAAAACGCGTGATGTGAATACACAAGCGGTATTTAGCCTGAAAGGAAAACCCTTAAATGCTTTCGGTCTGACAAAGAAAATTGTTTATGAAAATGAAGAATTTAATCTTTTGCAAGCTGCATTAAATATTGAAGATGGAATAGAAAATTTACGTTATAACAATATAGTGGTTGCCACCGATGCCGATGTGGATGGTATGCACATTCGATTGTTATTGATGACTTTTTTCCTGCAATTTTTTCCTGATCTTGTAAAAAACGGACACGTTTATATTTTGCAAACTCCACTTTTCAGGGTTCGTAATAAAAAGGAAACAATCTATTGCTACAGTGAATTAGAACGCAGAGCAGCAATTACAAAATTGGGATCAAAGCCGGAGATCACCCGATTTAAAGGTTTAGGTGAAATTTCACCGGATGAATTTAAATTATTTATTGGCAAAGATATCCGTAAAGACCCTGTTATTATTGGAAAAGACAGAACCATCCTGGATATGCTGAGTTATTATATGGGCAAAAACACACAGGAACGCCAGGATTTTATTATTGAAAATTTGGTGGTTGAGAAGGATTTGGTGGAGCAGAATTAAAGGTTGTGAGAATAGTATACAAAACAGGCGAAGAAGTGTGAGCAATTATTTTTTTAAATGAAATTAGATAAACATTATAGTGCCTTTGTAAAGCAAATTAAGCTTGATATTCTGAATGCAAGAATTCAAGCTTCACGATCTATTAATAAAGAATTGATTTTGCTTTACTGGAATATCGGTCAAAAGATTGTTCAAAGCCAAAAGAAATTTGGTTGGGGAGAGTCTGTAGTTGAAAATTTATCTAGAGATATAAAAAAAGAATTAGGTGATATTGCTGGTTTTTCTGCTCGTAACTTATGGGAAATGCGTAAGGTTTACTTGGCTTACAAAGATTTTAAATTTCTGCAACAGCTTGTTGCAGAAATTTCATGGGGACATCATTTATTGATTTTAAATAAAACAGAAAGTATTGAGGAGCGAGAGTTTTATATTAAAGCTACAATTAAACTCGGTTGGAGCCGGAATGTCTTACTCAACCAAATAAAAGCTAAGGCCTATAAACGGCAATTATCTCAAAACAAACAGCACAATTTTACAACTGCTCTCCCGGTTCATCTGAATGAACAAGCTGAAGAGACATTAAAAAGTAGTTATAATTTAGATTTTTTAGGAATACAAGCACCAATATTAGAAAGACAACTGGAGAATAAGTTAGTGGAGCAGATTAAAAAATTTATTCTGGAATTGGGTTATGGCTTTTGCTTTATTTCCAATCAACACAAACTTTCATTAAAGCATAAAGATTATTATGTTGACTTATTATTCTATCATAGAAAATTAAAATGTTTAGTAGCAATTGATTTAAAAGTTGGTGAGTTTCAGCCTGAATATGCCGGTAAAATGAATTTTTATTTGAATTTGCTTGATGAAAAAGAAAAAGACTCAGATGAAAATCCTTCGATAGGAATAATTTTGTGTGCTGAAAAAAATCATGTTGAAGTTGAATATGCTTTAAAAGGAATCAATAAACCAATTGGCGTATCTGACTATCAACTTACAAATAAATTACCTAAGCAATATAAAGGCGAATTGCCTTCTGCTACAGAATTACAAGAACAAATACAAACACAACTAAAAATTAAAAAGAGATAATTTCTAATTCTGCAACAGCTTGTTGCAGAATTAGAATCCTTTATTAATAAGGGTTTAGAAGAAATAAGACATGAACAACGAAGAAAACATAAACGAAGAATTAACGGGTGATGGAAATGACTTACACAATG
>JAZKBX010000186.1:0-9066 GCA_040388455.1 Bacteroidota bacterium | reverse complement strand
GAGTTTCGCTGTGTTTGGCTACACCGATCACTTCATATTGTTTGCCTTTGTAATGCTGGTATTTGCCGGGTTTTAATTTCATGTGTATAGATATTTGATCAAGTTTTAGTGAAGGAGTAAATGGTTTGTTCTATTCCAAATGCCGCGTAAAGCCCGGACTCATTTTACCTCACCCCGTCCTTTGGACACCCCTCTCCATTTGGAGAGGGGAAGGGGGTGAGGTAGAAAGAGGAACGCCCAAAAGAGAAATCTAAAATCAATTTGTAGGTAAATTAAATTCAGTCTATACCAAAAATGGGTTATTCTTCCTTTCAAAACCAATAGTAGTAGAAGGGCCGTGTCCACTATAAACGGTGTAATTATCACCTAAGGGGATTAATTTATTTTTAATACTGCTGATGAGTGTTGCAGAATTTCCACCAGGCAGGTCACTACGACCAATACTGCCGTAAAATAATACATCTCCGGCAATCATAACCTCCTGTTCGCGGTTATAAAATGTGATACTTCCGGGAGAATGTCCTGGGGTAAAAAGTATCTCTAATGTTGAATTTCCAAATGAAATGATATCTCCTTCGTTTAAAAAAACAGACGGCTGAGGTGAAGGAGCTGCATTTAAACCATACATTTTGGCACTCATTAAATAGGAGTCAAGTACCGGTTGATCCTGTTTATTTATTTCAAGTTGCAGTTTATAGGTTTCTGCAACAAATCCATTTCCAAACACGTGATCGAGATGGCAATGTGTGTTTATTAATTTTACAGGTTTTAATTTATTATCTTCTATAAAGCTTGCTAATTCAGCACGTTCGCGATTGTCGTAACAGCCGGGATCAATGATAATGCACTCTTTTGTTTCATCGTAAAGAATGTATGTGTTTTCCTGAAATGGTCCAAAAACAAAGGATTTAATTGAGATCATAATTTAAGTAATTAATAATTAAAGCCCACCCCGGCCCTCCCTAAGGGAGGGAGAACCAACGCACAAGCCAGTATCGTGACTTAGTGGGAGCTGTCCCTCCCCATTCGGGGAGGTTAGGAGGGGCGCGTAAATTAAAAGGTAAGCCCCGTGCTTAGAGATAAGAATTGATAATTTACAATTCTTGGTATTTCAACACCATATTCGTCTGGCAGATTAACATTCTGTTGTTGCACTTTATATCCGATATTAAAAATGTACGCAATTTTTTTTGTTAAATAAAGTTTTATGCCAATTGATGGATTAGCAGCTAATCCGCTTGAGTTTTGCACTCCCACAGAATATCCTCCGTTTAGATTTAATACAGGAGAAATTTTTCCTTTTCTGAAATTTATTCTGGTGTCAATTGTAAAAGGGATCAAAGCTCCTTTATTGTCGCCATCCAGGAAAGCTTCAAAACCAACACCTAATCCGAATGAAAAATACTCGTTTAGTTGATACCCATTTATTGTTCTTATTCCTAATATTGGATCCTGTCCGTCAATATCAAACGAGCCCCGATAAGTGTTGATGGTATTTACACCAAAACCAAAACCAATTTCGGTAATATTTAAAAAGCCTTTTTTCTTATAATCGGTAGGATCATTAAGTCGGTTTTCTCTTGTGATCTTCTGAACTTCCTCCATCTTAAAAATAAAATAATTGTTATCATTGGATTTTATTTCTATACTTTTATTAGGGACTTGTTCAATAATTATTCCTCTAACAATGGCTCCATTTTTAAGATAAATAACATCTTCCATCTTTTTTGCGGTGTTTACAGTATGGGAATCTTTAGAATTGCCTTTGCTTTGACCATAAACTATAACAGGCAGCGTTAAAATAAAAATTAAATAGATCAGGATTTTTTTCATTTCTCTTCAGCTTAATTCAATAATTGGTGTTATTCAACTTCATATTTGAAAATTGAGAGACAAATTTAACAAAATATGGTTTTAAATAGCTTGTATTTAGCATCAAAATTTTGTAATTTAGCATTTCTAAAACATATAAATGTGAAGAATACCTTTTTCATTTCCTATAAGACGCTAGTTATTAGTATCGTAATTTTATCAGGCCTTTTTGTTAATAGTTCTGTTGTGAATGCTCAATTTTATACTGGCTCACAAATGGAGTTTGGTAAAAATAGGGTGAAATACGAAAACTTCTTCTGGACCTACTACAGCTATGACCGCTATGATGTTTATTTTTATGAGGAAGGAAAAGAGCTGGCTAATTACGTTTCCAAATCTGCCAAAAAACAAATAACCGCTATCGAAAAACTTTTTGATTATTCTATTGATGAGCGTTTTCAATTTATAATATTTAATAAACAATCTGATTTTAAACAAAGCAATATCGGTCTTTCTACTGATGAACAATATAATACGGGGGGGGTAACACATATAGTAGGCTCGAAAATTATTTTGTACTATGAAGGTGACCATGCAAAATTAGATGCACAGATTCGTGAAGGTGTTGCACAGGTGCTTATAGATCAGATAATGTATGGCGGAAATATCCGTGAAATGCTTAAAAATAATACGCTTTTAAACTTGCCCGAGTGGTATCAAAAAGGTTTGATCTCCTATGTTGCTAATGATTGGAATTCCGATATTGATAATCGTGTAAAAGATGGGATCCTAAGTAAAAAATACAAAAATATTAACCGTTTGGAAGGTAAAGATGCGGTTTATGCAGGGCATGCTTTATGGAAACATATTGCCGATAACTATGGCGAAGCGGTGATTTCAAATATTTTGTATATGACCAAAGTGAACCGTAATATTGATAATTCTGCACTATTTGTTTTAGGAATATCGATAGGTAACTTATGGGAAGAATGTTTGGATTCATTCGCAAATAAATATAAGGAAAATGATTCAACTAAAACAGCTCCTTTACAATCACCTATACTTGCTAAGCCAAAGGCAGCAAGGGTTTATGGACAATTAACAGTAAGTCCGGATGGTAAGAAAATGCTGTATACCACCAATGAAATGGGGCAAAATAAAATTTGGTTGTATGATGTTCAGGAAAATAAAGTGGAACGTATATTTAAATCAGGACAAAAAATAGACCGGATCAATGATTATTCCTATCCTTTATTAGCGTGGCATCCAAGTGGGAAACTGTTTTCTTACATTGTGGAACGAAAAGGATATTTGGTGATGATCACCTATGAATTAGAAACAAAAGAAAAATCGGAGCGCAACATTACCGGATTCGAAAAAATATTAGATTATTCTTATAATAACGATGGCAAAAAATTTGTAATGTCGGCTGTGCAAAAAGGACAAACAGATATTTTTGTTTTTACTGCCGCCTCCAGTGCTTATGATCAGATCACAAAAGATATTTACGATGACCTGACGCCTCGTTTTGTTCACAATTCGAAAGAAATTGTATTTGCTTCCAACAGACCTGTGGATACGCTGTTTTTTGATCCTAAACGTAAATATGAAGAAGGGCAGTCTCATAAAGATTTATTTGTTTTTGATAATGTAAGTAAATCACGATTATTAAAACGAGTAACTAATACTCCTACAATTGATGAAACTTATCCTACCGATTATGACAGCATACATATTTCATATCTGAGCGATCTGAATGGGGTACGCAACCGTTATATTGCGCGCTTTGATAGTGTTATAGCATATATCGACACAGCGGCACATTATCGTACCGTGGTTACCTCATTCCCAATAACCAATTACTCACGTTCTATTGTGGAGCAAGATATAAATGTTAAATCTTCCAAATTCAGTGAAATTATTTTCGAGAAGGGGAAATATAAAATGTATGTAAGTCCCATATTGAGTGCTAAGGATCTTAAACCTGTTGATTTAAAAAATACCTCATACCGTGATTATAAAAATCGTTTGGAGAAAAAGGAACAGGTTGAATTGGATGCCAAAAACAGAGTTTTTAATGAAACACCACAGGTTGAAAATGTACGAGTAATTAAAAATACGAATGAGTCTGTGAAAAAGGATTCAAGTGAAATCGATATAAATAATTATACATTTGAAAATGAGCTGAAGAAGACCGAGAAAAAGCCGGAAAAAGGGAAAGAGACTTTAAACGGTATTGACTCTTCTGCATTCAGATCAAAAAATGATACTGAATTTCAAATAGGGAAACAAAAAAATTATAATATCAATTATTCAGTTGATTATGTTGTTTCACAGTTGGATAATTCCTTTTTAAATGGATCATATCAGAAGTTTTCAGGTGGTGGTAGTCCTATTTATTTGAATCCGGGGTTAAATGCATTTTTTAAGGTGGGTATGAGTGATTTGTTTGAAGACTACCGTATTTCAGGTGGGATGCGCCTTTCTTTTGATTTGAATAATAATGAATATTATTTAAGCTACGAAAACCGGATTAAAAATCTGGACAAACAAATTGTTGTTCACCGCCAGGCTCTGCTTAATATTGCTGATAATAGTTCGTTAGTGAAAATTTTCACACACGATGCAAAATACATTTTAAAGCATCCTTTTAATGAGGTTGCGAGTGTAAGAGGTACTGTAAGTTTTCGTAATGACAGAACTGTTTATCTTGGGACTAACGATAATACCCTCCCTAAGCCAACTACACAGGAGAACTGGGGTTTTGTAAAAATGGAATATGTATTTGATAATTCCATTAAAAAGGGACTGAATTTATATAACGGAATGCGTGCAAAAGTGTTTGGTGAATATTACCGCCAGATCGATAAAGTTAAAACGGATTTTTTTGTTTTAGGTTTAGATGCCCGTTATTACAAAAAAATTCATCGCGATCTGATCTGGGCTAATCGTGTTGCTGTGAGTACATCTTTTGGCAATCAAAAATTGATCTATTATATGGGAGGAGTTGATAACTGGTTTGGACCTAAGTTTAACAATACTACAAATATAGCAACGGATCAAAATTATGCATATCAGACATTAGCGACCAATATGCGTGGGTTCTTTCAGAATATTCGTAACGGGAACAGTTTTGCCGTAGTTAATAGTGAAATCCGTTTTCCATTGTTTAAATATTTTTCCAAACGGCCTATCCGCTCTGATTTTGCTCAGAATTTCCAAATTATAACCTTTGGTGATGTGGGAACGGCCTGGACTGGTCCTTCGCCTTATTCAGATAAAAACTCCCTGAATACAACTGTTATTGGCTCTGCCCAAACTCCACTTATTATTACTTTAAATACACAGCACAATCCTATTGTTGGTGGATATGGCTGGGGCGTGAGGAGTCGTATATTTGGCTATTTTATCCGTGTAGACAGAGCATGGGGCGTGCAGGATGGAATTGTTTTAAAACCAATTACTTATTTATCATTAAGCCTTGACTTCTAATAGCAATGAAATCCAAACAATTAAATATGACAACAATTCTGATTTTATTATGTATCGGTTTACTTGCCGGAACACTTAGTGGTATGGTTGGTATTGGGGGGGGAATTATTATTGTTCCAGCATTGGTTTTTTTTATGGGAATGAGCCAGCATGAGGCGCAAGGGACATCACTTGCCGTATTATTGTTGCCGGTTGGAATTCTTGCTGTCTACTATTATTATAATGCCGGATATGTTGATATAAAACCTTCATTAATAATTGCACTTTCTTTTGTAGTTGGAGGATTTGTGGGTTCAAAAATCGCAATTTCAATTGACCAGAATATATTAAAAAAAGTATTTGGTATTTTTATGCTTTTACTTTCATTAAAGATGATTTTTTGGAAATAAAATTTGAAACTCCTCAGAAAAAATAAAACGCCACAGATTACATAGATTAAGGATAAAAAATAAAAAACTGGATCTACAATTTTGCTCTGTAACTTTTACTTTAAATTTGCTGAATCTATGTAATCTGTGGCAAAAACAATATGCATCATATAAAATCCAAAATTCAAATTCTCGCAAAACAATACCTTTCTGAAACAATTGAAATCAGAAGGCATCTGCATGCACATCCCGAATTATCGTTTGAAGAATATGCTACTTCCGATTACATTGCTTCGAAGTTGAGGGGATATGCTATTCCATTTGAACAAGGTATTGTAAAAACAGGGATTGTGGCGCTGATAGAAGGACGTAATCCTAATAAAAAAACAATTGCGCTACGTGCCGATATGGATGCTTTACCAATTATTGAAGAAAATAAAGTAGAATATAAATCTCAAAATATTGGTGTGATGCATGCCTGTGGACATGATGTGCACAGTGCTTCATTGCTTTCGGCTGCAAAAATTCTGAACGAATTGAAAAATGATTTTGAAGGAACGGTTAAATTAATTTTTCAGCCCGGTGAAGAGAAATTACCCGGTGGCGCATCATTGATGATAAAAGAAGGTGTGCTTGAAAACCCTTGTCCGCAAAGCATTTTCGGACAACATGTTTTCCCGAGTATGGAAGTTGGTAAAGTTGGATTTCGTAGTGGAATGTACATGGCAAGTACTGATGAAATATATGTTAGTGTTAAAGGAAAAGGCGGTCATGCAGCTATGCCAGCGGATTACAACAACCCTTTGCTGATAGCCTCACAAATTTTATTGGAATTAAATAAGTTTTTCATGCAGAAGGATCACAAAGCTCCTACTGTTTTAGCTTTTGGTAAGATCACCGGTAATGGCGCCACTAATGTGATCCCTGAAATAGTACAAATAGAAGGTACGTTTCGAACAATGGATGAATCCTGGCGAGCAGAAGCTCATTCAATAATGAAAAAGAGAGCTAAGGAGATAGCACAACAGATGGGAGGCTCCTGCGATTTTAGAATTGAGTATGGTTATCCTTTTTTAGTGAATGATGAAGTTGTCACTAACAAAGCTCGTGCAGCAGCAGAAGTTTATTTAGGAAAAGAAAATGTGGAAGAGTTGCCTATGCGCATGACGGCTGAAGATTTTGCATTTTACTCTCAGAAAGTGCCAGCTTGTTTTTACCGTTTAGGAACCGGAAATAAATCAAAAGGAATTATTAGCGGTGTGCATACTTCCATTTTTGATATTGATGAACAAGCCTTGGAAATTTCTTCAGGCCTGATGGCATGGTTGGCCCTGAATGAGCTTAAGAGTTGAGTTTACATACAATGCAGCTTAACTATAAAAAGCTAATTGAAACCCTTTCAATTAGCTTTTTTGTTTATTCAAAAGTATTCTAATATGGATATGCATTATTGCCAATTAAAAAGTATTTATTTCTTAAAGAGAGTAAGTCCAAGGATAAACGCAAGAAGAAATAAAACCATAAATACCGCGAATAAAATTTTTGCAATAGAGGCGGCTCCCGCTGCTAAGCCTGTAAACCCGAATAACGCTGCGATTATTGCAATAATAAAAAAAATTGCTGACCATTTAAGCATGAGAGATTTGTTTTTTTAGTTTAAGTAAAAGTAATATTTCTTGTAGGGGATTTATTCGGTTTTCGTTGAAGTTGTATCTTAAATAGGCGAAAAATATAATTAGCTTGATAAAGCGAAAACCGGTAATGGGAATGAGGAGCATTGGGTTTTGGTTTTGAATTCTGAGATTGCTTTAAAAGCGAAAATAAAAAAGTCCCTTTTTGGAGGCTTTTCCCTTAACTCTTTCAAAGCATGGAGGGATAAGATATTAAATTGCTTTACAGAATATTATACAATTACGTTGTATCTGAGATATTTCCCGCTTGGTTTTTTTCTTATCTTCGTTTCTTTTTTATTTGGAATATATTTTATTAGAAATTGGTGATAATTTACTTTCTTATTACAATTACAAAAAACATTTTATTCAATGGATCAATTAACCAAACTTTCTGCCATTTCCCCTGTTGATGGTCGTTATAGAAATACTACTGAAAAACTCGCGGAATATTTTTCGGAAGCTGCATTGATCAAATATCGTGTATTGGTTGAGATTGAATATTTTATCGCTTTATGCGAATTGCCATTGCCACAATTGAAAGGTTTTGACAAAAAAATATATAGTGAATTGCGCTCTATTTATATCAATTTTTCAGAAGCCGATGCGCAAAAAATAAAAGACATTGAAAAAGTAACTAACCATGATGTAAAAGCTGTTGAATATTTTATCAAGGAAAAATTTGATGGCCTAAATTTAACTTCTCAAAAGGAATTTATTCATTTTGGTTTAACTTCTCAGGATATTAATAACACTGCAATTCCATACTCTGTTAAAGATGCAATGAATGAGTTTTTGTTGCCTGTGTTAAAAGAAATTTTACAAAAACTTTCCGCGTATTCAAAGGAATGGGCTGCAGTTCCTATGCTTGCTCGTACTCACGGACAACCTGCTTCACCAACACGTTTGGGGAAAGAGATCCAGGTATTTGTAGCGCGTTTAGAAAATCAAATTGCTCAATTAAATTTAGTGCCTTACAGTGCAAAATTCGGTGGAGCAACCGGCAATTTGAATGCGCACCATGTTGCATATCCTCAAATTGACTGGTTTAAATTTGCAAATGATTTTGTAAATAATTCCCTGGAACTGAGTCGATCTTATCCTACAACTCAAATAGAACATTACGATAATTTTGCAGCCTTTTGTGACGCTTTAAAGCGCATCAATAACATCATCATGGATTTTGATCGTGATATGTGGACCTATATTTCAATGAATTATTTTAAACAAAAAATAAAAGAAGGCGAAATCGGTTCATCTGCAATGCCACATAAGGTTAATCCTATTGATTTTGAAAATTCCGAAGGTAATTTAGGGATTGCTAACGCACTGTTTGAGCACCTTTCAGCTAAATTGCCAATTTCCCGTTTACAACGTGACCTAACGGATTCTACAGTACTCCGAAATGTTGGAATGCCTTTGGCACATAGCTTGATCGCATACAAGTCATTGTTAAAAGGTTTGGATAAATTGATCCTGAATAAGGAAGCTTTGGAAAATGACCTGGAAAACAACTGGGCTGTGGTTGCAGAAGCGCTGCAAACTATTCTGCGCAGGGAAGGCTATCCTAAGCCTTATGAAGCCTTAAAAGAATTAACCCGCACGAATACACATATTACAAAAGAAAGCATTTCTGTTTTTATCGATACGCTCAATGTAAGCGATGCAATAAAAAAGGAATTGAAAGCCATTTCACCAAGTTCATACACCGGGATATAAATAGT
>JAZKBX010000185.1:0-5395 GCA_040388455.1 Bacteroidota bacterium | reverse complement strand
ATGAATTTCAATGATTCATCAATTGTTTCAAGTGGAAGTATCACAGGCTGGTCATGGAATTTCGGAGATGGTTCCCCGTTGAACATTTTGGAGGATCCAAGCCATGTATACTCAAATACCGGAACATACTTTGTTAAAGTTATTGTTACTACCAACAATGGATGTAAAGATACCATCTCAAAAAGTGTGGTAGTGCACCCTTTGCCTGTTGCGCAATACAGCACCGCTAATGTGTGTGATGGCACCATTGTCCAGTTTACAGATCTATCAAGTATCGCTCCTTCGGATACTATCCAATCCTGGAAGTGGAACTTTGGTGACCCCAGTCCGTTCAGTACAAATGCTAGCACCTCACACCTATATACCGGCCCAGGCTCTTATCCAGTTGAATTATTAATTATTTCTACATTTGGTTGCTCCGACTCTATTACAAAAACAAGTGTAATTAACCCCAACCCCATTGTAAATTTTGTTGGAAACGATACTATTGGCTGTGAACCACTATGTATTTCTTTTCAAAATTCTTCTACTGTCATTACAGGCTATACTGTA
This sequence comes from Bacteroidota bacterium, assembly GCA_040388455.1. Classification (GTDB taxonomy): domain Bacteria; phylum Bacteroidota; class Bacteroidia; order 2-12-FULL-35-15; family 2-12-FULL-35-15; genus 2-12-FULL-35-15. Next base: position 4,843 of record JAZKBX010000185.1, on the reverse strand, counting down.
TTGTGGTTGTGGGATTTTGGCGATGGCAGTCCAACCAGTAATATAGAAAATGCACAACATTGCTATATCAGCGACTCCATTTTTTCTCCCTACCCCTTAAGTGTTAGTTTACAAGTTACTTCTGATAGTGGATGTGTTACCATTGGATCAAAAAACAATTACGTAATTGTCTACCCAAACCCTGTTGCGAATTTTACAGTTCAACCAGAAGTAACAACCATTGTGGATCCTGTAATTTCTATAATTGATGCATCTACAGGTGCTAATTTCTGGTCATGGAATTTTGGTGATCTTGGCATCGACTCCCTTTTCAATCCTTTGCCACATACCTATGCTGATACCGGCACTTATATTATTACATTGGTAACTTCCACTCAATATAACTGTTTAGATACCGCATATCAAACCATCATCATTGAGCCGGACTTTGTATTTTATATTCCTAATTCCTTTTCACCAAATGATGATGGCGTAAACGATACCTTTTCGGGGAAAGGCATTTTTATTAATAAATATGAAATGAGAATATTTGACCGTTGGGGGAATTTAATTTTCGTTTCTGATGATGTTGACAAAGCATGGGATGGTAAAGCAAATCGTGGAAGTGAAACTGCACAAGGCGATGTGTATATATATTCGATCATTATTGTTGATTATAAAAAAGGAAAGCACAGCTACAAAGGAATTGTTACATTGGTGAGGTAATGCCAGAAGCCCCTCCCAACCTACCCCTAAGGGGAGGAGACAGAACTTAAAAAAATAATAAATGAAAAAAATAAAAGATAAAATTTACTCAAACATTCTACTTCCATTTCCGGTGGTACAATTTGTTTTTTTTCTTCTTTTTTTCTTCCTCCCATTTGGTGAGGGCTGGGGGGGCACTCTTATCTCTGATCAGGGAAGCGAAAAGTTTTTAACAAAACCTTTTGAAAACAAAGTATTCATTGAAGAGCAGGGGCAATTTAAAAAGATTTTAGAGGAAAATAAAATAACCTTACCCGAAACTATTTTGTTTGCGATTAATAACCCTGAATTCGAAGCCTATTTTACTGCTGGCGGTATCACCTTTCTATTTTCACAAACAGAAAAAATAAGTCACAAAAAAGAGGGAGAGAAAAAAAAAGAAGATCATGAAGAGAAACCCTCAATCAAATTTGAAATAGTAACAATGAAATGGGTAAACTCTAACCCATCCATGCAGATAACTGCAAAAGAAAAAGTTAACAACTACTATACATATGGCAGATATGCTGACAATTCGCAATATGACCATGTTTCAGCATACAAAAAACTTTATTATTCAAATATTTATGAAGGTGTGGATGCTGAATTTGAATTTCCTGAAAAAGGAGGGATCAAATACCAGTTTATAGTTCATGCAGGATCTAACATCCCTTCTATAGCTTATCGAATGGAAGGTGCCAAAAACCTTTACCTTGATGGAAAAGGCGATCTGCATATAGAAACCGCATTGGGTAACCTCATCGATAAAGCCCCTATTGCGTTCACAAAAAGCAATAAAATACCTTCTAAATATACAATAACCGGAAACCTTGTTGAAATTACTACGGAAAACAAAACGCTTCAGCTTTCAGAAGACCTGATCATCGACCCCTGGCTTATTGACCCTGCAATTCCTAACACAAACAAGGCTTATGACATACAGGAGGATTCGGTTGGAAACATATATGTATATGGTGGAAATTCTGCAAATTCACAGGCTCAGAAATATACCTCCGGTGGAGCTTTACTTTGGACATTCGGCACAAGCCATACCTATTATGGTGATATCGCTGTTGCGAATTCGGGTAGTATGTATTTGTTAGAAGGTATTCCCGGTCAAATAAAAAAATTGAATTCATCTGGTGTTGTGATCGGAACAGGGCCTGGAGGATCAGAATACTGGCGTCTTGCATTTAATAAATCTAAAACAATTCTTGCTTTGGGTGGCAACTTTGCTGCAAGCAGTCTTGCAAAATTAGACACATCTTCATTAGCCATCACAAATCTGATCGGATACCCTCCAGATATTTTTTCGATGGCAACTGATTGTAACGGAGATATTTATTCTTTGGGAACTTATGGAACCCATATGTTGCGCAAAACCAATGCGGATTTTACTCCGGCTGTATCAGTAGTTAGCGGGTTTAGTATTGGGGCATCCGGCAATAATTATGTTCCATGGGCAGGGACCAATTCGGTAACAGTAAATGGGCCGTATGTTTATATTTATGATGGAGTGCAATTAAGGCGATTCGATAAAAGCAACCTTAGTTTTATCAACAGTGCCACAGTACCTAATGGACTTTCAGAGGGTTGCAGCGGTATTACTTTTGACTATTGCGGAAATATTTATGTTGGAACGTTGAGCACCATTGAAAAGTATGATATGTCTCTTAATTACCTTTATTCTATCGGTGGTATTCCAAATGTTGTTTACGATATTTTACTTTCAACCAACGGTGACCTCCTTGCCTGTGGAAATGGTTTTGTAACCAACTTAGGACCTACTTGTCCTGCACCTCCACAAATATCATCCACCTCCGCTTCAACAAATGTTTCCTGTAAACCTGGAACCGCAACAGTTTATGCAGTTGGAGGAACCCTTCCTTATAGTTATTTATGGCAACCAGGCGGACAAACAACAGGTGCTATTACAGGGCTTACATCGGGCACCTATACCTATACAGTAAACGATGCATTCTGCCAATCCAAACAAGATAGTGTAACAGTGCTTCAAACTTCTCCTCTGCAGCTCATACAAGGATCTGTTGTGAAGGAAAGTTGTCTGAACAGCTTCAATGGCTCAGCAATGGTTCATGCTTCGGGTGGTACAGGACCATACTCTTATTCATGGAACACTAATCCTGTCCAGAACTCGCACATGGCCGCAGGTTTACCTGCCGGTACTTATTTAGCTACTGTTATGGATGTTGATTCCTGTATTGATACACTCAGTGTTATCATCACCAGGAATCCCGATCCGCTTGCAAAATTTGGCAATACCACTGTGTGTAATAATACTGCCACTCAATTTACGGATAGCTCCAGCACTTCTGCTGGTACTATCAGCACCTGGTCATGGAATTTTGGTGATCTGAGTCCTTTAAATACCACACAAAGCCCTTCTCACTTGTATGCCAATGCCGGGAACTATACGGTTACTTTAATGGTGTATAATAATTTTGGATGCGGAGATACCATTACAAAATCGGTACAGGTGTATTACAATCCTGTTGCAGGTTTCACGTATAGTAATGTTTGCCTTGGAGATACTATGTATTTTACCAATACCTCTTCTGTTGACAACTCTACCTCTATAGCTACTTATTTATGGGCTTTTGGTGATGGCAGTCCTAACAGCAGTTTACCTAATCCGGTCCATTATTATTCCGGCCCAGGTACGTATAATACTACACTGGTAACCACCACAACGGATGTGTGTTCACATGTGGCAAACAATTCTGTAAAAGCATTTGATGCACCTGCTTCTGTTTTTTCGTTCAGCGATATCTGTTTATTGGACTCAGCAATATTTACAAATACAACTACCAGTCCTACTATGGGTAGCACTGCAAGTTGGTCCTGGAATTTTGGTGATGGTTCTCCTTTAAATACAACCCTTTGGAGCCCTCATCATTTATTTGCTACTCCGGGAACTTACCAGGTTACTTTGACCACTTACTCCTCCAATCTTGCTTGTCCGGATACCTTAAGTGACTCTATTACAGTATTTCCTATGCCTCTTGCTAATTTTAGTTTTACCAACGTATGTTTAAATCAGGCCATGAATTTTAATGACCTGTCAACTGTTTCAAGTGGCAGTATTGCAAGCAGATCCTGGAATTTTGGTGATGAAACATCACCAAATGGGAACCCCAATCCAAGTCATATTTATGTAAATCCGGGAACTTATATTGCTACTTTAATAGTTACAACCAATAACAGTTGTAAAGACACCATTATAAAAAGTGTGGTGGTGCATCCTTTACCAGTTGCGCAATTCAGCAAAGTGAATGTTTGTGACGGAAGCGTTATGCCATTCACTGATATGTCAACGATCCTAAGCACAGATAACATACAATCATGGGCCTGGAATTTTGGTGATGGAAGCCCTGTTTTGAACAATCAAAACACCACACATATATATGCTAATGCAGGTTCTTATGGGATTCAACTATTGATCGCTTCTAATTTCGGTTGTTTGGATTCTGTTACTAAAACAAGTATTGTGAACCCAAATCCGGTGGTGGATTTTACATCCAATGATACAGCTGGTTGTGAACCGCTGTGTATTAGTTTTGCTGATTCGTCCTCTGTTGCAACAGGTAGCAATACCGCATGGTTGTGGAATGTTGGCGATGGCAGCCCTGTAAGTAATTTAGAGAATCCTGTTCATTGTTTTATCAATGATTCTGTTTATTCCCCGGTTTCTTATCATGTTACTTTAACAGTTACTTCGGATAGTGGCTGCGTTACCACGTTATCTAAAACTAATTATATCACTGTATATCCCAATCCCAATGCAGGTTTTACAGTGCAGCCAGAAGTAACAACTATTACGGATCCTATAACTTCAATTACAGATCTGTCAACGGGAGCTTATTATTGGAATTGGAATTTTGGTGATGGGGATACCTCATCCGCGTTTAATCCTGCTCCTCATACGTACCAGGATACGAGCACTTATACCATAACATTGATCACATCAACCCAATACAATTGTATTGATACGGCTTACCAAACCATTATTATTGAGCCGGACTTCATGTTTTATATTCCGAATGCTTTTACACCCAACGATGATGGAATAAATGACTTTTTCTCCGGTAAAGGGACTTTT
>JAZKBX010000184.1:0-3520 GCA_040388455.1 Bacteroidota bacterium | reverse complement strand
CAGGAAATTGTAGATCAAAACTTACATATAAATTTGGAAAATCTGGTAATGATAGGTGACAGGAAATTCGATACCATAGGAGCTAAACATTTTGGCATTGATACTATTTCTGTTACTTATGGATATGGCTCGCTGGAAGAATTGCAATTTGAAAAGCCTACTTATATTGTGAATGAAGTGAGTGCCTTAAAAAAATTGTTAATATGATTTTATTTTTACCGCTAAGACGCAAAGGCGGAAAGTTTTGCAACCCTTTTTCTTAGCGTCTTAGCGCCTTTGCGGCAAAAACTTAACAAACACGGCTTGATAATTTATACACGCGACTTTTTCTCTTTTATCTCCACCTGCCGTTTAATACTTTCTTCCAGAGAAATAAACGTTTCCGTCCGCTGAACACCTTTTATAGGCTGAATATGTTCATTTAAAACCTCACGTAAATGCTGTGTATCCCTACAAATTATTTTTGCAAACATACTGTAAACACCAGTTGTATAATGCAATTCAACTATCTCAGGGATTTTTTTCATGCGCGATACACAATCATGATATTCCGAACCTTTTTCCAGAAAAATCCCCAGGAAAGCACAAATATCATAACCTGCTTTGAGCGGGTTGATCTCAAGGTGAGAACCAACCACAACACCCAGTTCAATGAGTTTTTTCATTCGCACATGCACAGTCCCTGCTGAAATTAAAAGATCTTTGGCAATTTCTGTATAAGGAATAGTAGAATCTTTAATAAGTATGGACAGGATCTGCCTGTCTAATTTATCAATTTGGAAATTTTGAGCCATTTATTACTGTTTAATTTAAGACAAATGTAATAAATCAATCACTATTTTATTGAATTGGCAAAAATACTTTCATTTTATTACTTTATTGATACTAATTAAGTTTATTATTTAACTTTGCATCCGATAAATCGAACCATAAATTAAAAAGCAATACTATGTGTGGAATTGTAGGAGTATTTGATCTGAAAGTAGATTCTAAAGAGTTGAGAACACAGGTTCTTGAAATGTCGAAAAAAATCCGTCATCGCGGGCCGGATTGGTCCGGGATTTATTGCGGAGAAAAAGCAATATTGGCACACGAACGACTTGCTATTGTTGACCCTCAATCAGGAGGACAACCATTGTTCAGCAAAGATAAAAAATTGGTATTGGCCGTTAACGGTGAAATATACAATCATCAGGAATTAAGGAAGCAGCTGGAAGGTGAATATGAATTTCAAACTAAATCGGATTGTGAAGTTATTTTAGCATTGTATCGCAAAAAGGGACCAAAGTTTATAGAAGACTTAAATGGAATTTTTGGTTTTGCATTGTATGATGTAGAAAACGATTCATACCTGATAGCACGTGATCATATTGGAGTAATACCATTGTATATTGGCTGGGATAAATTTGGCAATTTTTATGTTGCATCAGAATTAAAAGCATTAGAGGGTTATTGTAATAAAATTGAACTCTTCCTTCCCGGTCATTACTGGGATAGCAAAGAAGGAAAGATGACAAAATGGTATGAACGTGACTGGGTTGAATTTGACGCAGTAAAAAACAATCAAACAAATATTGATCTGATCCGTACTGAGTTAGAAGCATCTGTTCACAGGCAGTTAATGTCTGATGTGCCTTATGGTGTGCTGCTTTCCGGTGGTTTGGATTCTTCTATTGTTTCTGCAATTGCAAAAAAATATGCGAACAAACGTATTGAATCCGGAGATACACAGGATGCATGGTGGCCACAATTGCATTCATTCGCTGTTGGATTGATCGGTTCCCCAGATCTGATCGCTGCTAAGAAAGTAGCGGAGCATATTGGAACAATTCATCATGAAGTTCATTTTACTGTTCAGGAAGGTTTGGATGCCATCGCTGATGTTATCTATCATTTGGAAACTTATGATGTAACTACTATTCGTGCTTCTACACCAATGTACCTTTTGGCAAGAGTAATTAAATCAATGGGAATAAAAATGGTACTTTCCGGTGAAGGTGCTGATGAACTTTTCGGAGGTTATTTATATTTTCACAAAGCACCAAATGCAAAAGCCTTTCATGAAGAAACAGTAAGAAAATTAAGCAAATTACATTTGTATGATTGTTTAAGGGCTAATAAAGCGCTTGCTGCATGGGGTGTTGAAGGTCGTGTGCCTTTTCTTGATAAAGAGTTTATGGATATAGCCATGCGTTTAAATCCTGAGGATAAAATGGCGAAAGATGGTAAAATGGAAAAATGGGTTTTACGTAAAGCCTTTGAAAGCTATTTACCAGCAAGCGTTGCATGGCGGCAAAAAGAACAATTTTCGGATGGTGTTGGATACAATTGGATCGATTCCTTAAAAGCACTCGTAGCAACTAAGGTAACGGATGAGCAGCAATTGAATGCTAAATTCAGATTCCCGATCAATCCTCCAATGTCGAAAGAAGAATATTATTATCGTTCAATTTTCTCTGAACATTTCCCATCTGATTCCGCAGCATCATGTGTGCCTTCGGTTCCTTCAGTTGCATGCAGCACTCCTGAAGCACTTGCGTGGGATGCGTCTTTTAAAAACATGATAGATCCTTCAGGTCGTTCCGTTAAGAGTGTTCATGTGGAAGGATATAAATAATTCTAAATAACTGAAATCTATTTACACTACCCTGACAGGGCTTTAAGCTCTGTTAGGGTTATTCCCGCTTAATTTTTTATCTCTTATAGTAGTTCGGGACAAAATTTAAAAGTCTAAATACTTTTCAAAGCACTCTCTACTTTCTCCAACATCTCATCTGTAAAATCCAAATGTGTAACAAAGCGAATTGCTTGTTTACCAAAGCTGGTAGCCTTTATATTGTTTGAGACTAACTGTTGTAAAAATAGATCTGGTCTTACATTTTCTTTCAAATTAAAAATAATGATGTTGGTATCTACTGGTAATACATTATCAACATACTCCAATCCATTAATTACTGTGCTTAATTGTTTTGCCCGTTTGTGATCTTCTTTTAAACGGGTTAAATTATTATCCAATGCATAAATGCCGGCAGCAGCAAGGTAACCCGCTTGTCGCATACCTCCACCAAAAACTTTACGGACTCTTCTTGCCTTGTGAATAAATTCTTTATCGCCCAATAAAAGCGAGCCAACAGGTGCACCCAAACCTTTGGATAAACAAACAGAGATGGAATCGAATAATTTTCCAATATCTGATGGAGTGTAATCGTTTTCAATAATGGCATTAAAAATCCGCGCACCATCCAAATGATAATTTAATTTATTTTTTTTGCACACATTTGCAAGTTCTTGCATTTGTTTAAGTGAATAATAACTCCCGCCCGCTTTATTGGCAGTATTTTCAATGCATACAAGGCTGGTACGAGTTAACCAGTCATAATTAGGATTTATATTTTCTACAACTTGTTGTGCAGAAATTTGTCCGCGTTCGCCTTGTAATAATTTTGCCTGTGCACCGGAATTAAAAGAAATTCCTCCTCCTTCATAATTATAAATATGCGCTGTTGCATCGCACAATACT
>JAZKBX010000183.1:0-5099 GCA_040388455.1 Bacteroidota bacterium | reverse complement strand
CTTGGGCAGCAATATACGTGTTTTCGCCTACTTCAACATTGTGCGCAATATGAATCAGGTTATCAAATTTTACACCTTTACGAAGAATAGTTGAACCAAGTGTAGCTCTGTCAATTGCGCAATTAGCACCAATCTCCACATTATCTTCAATAATTACATTTCCCGTTTGAGGAATTTTTTGATTATCGTTTTGAGGATTAAACCTAAAACCATCACTGCCAATTACCGTTCCTGAATGAATAATACAGTCTTTACCGATTTCTGTTTCAGAATAAATTTTAACACCAGCAAATAAGGTGGTATTATCACCAATAGTTACATTATCGCCAACATATACCTGAGGATAGATCTTTACATTGTTCCCAATTTTTGCATTGTCACCGATCACAGCAAATTCACCGGCATAGATATTCGTACCTACAGTAGCGCTTTCAGAAATAAAGGCGTGTTTTGAAATACCTGTTTTATTTAGCTTTACTTGGTTATACATCTCCAGCAACTTAGCAAAAGCTGTTTCAGCACTATCAACTCTTACAAGTGTTGCAGAAACAGGGGCAGTTAAAACCAGATCTTTATTAACAATAACTAAAGAAGCTTTTGTTGAATAAATATATTGAGTGTATTTTGGGTTTGCCAAAAATGAGATAGCCCCCTCCACTCCTTCTTCTATCTTTGCTAATTTGGTGATCTTAACAGTTGAATCTCCTTCAATTTGTCCATTTAATAGACCGGCTATTTGTTGAGCAGTAAATTCCATTTTGTGCGATTTTCTTTTATTATTATTCAACTAAAAAAATTTGACAATTGTAAATTTACCAATTTTATTAGAATGTTAACTTGGAGAGTTTATGTTTGGGGTGTTAATTACAAAAATTAATTATTGGGGAATCCGTTATTGACCCATTTTTTAACTGCATTAATATCACAGTCGGATAATTTATTAGTATTCTTCGGCATTGCGGAAAATCCCGCCAAATGCTCTAAAGATCCAATTAATTTATTACCGGCAATTGAGGCAGAAACGCCACTATAACTTGATAAATTAAAACCTCCTCCTGCATTACTGCTATTATGGCAACCAATGCACCAATTGGTCATTAGAGGTTTAACCCTGCCTGAATATGTATAATTAGTGGTATCGCAGCTTGAACAATTAGAAGTATTTTTAGCGCCCATCTTTATCCATATTTTGATATAGGTAACATCTATGGGATCTAATTTTTGTCCGACCGGCATTGAAGGATTATTACCTTTGATCTCATTGTAAATTTCACTTTGCAAAGGATGATTTGGGCTTATTCCTTCCATAATGCCATCGTAGTTGGTCAGATCAAATCCTCCTTCATGATCGGAGGAGTTATGACAGCCATTCATACTGCATTTAGATACGAAAATGGGTAAAATGTTTTCTTGAAAACATACATCAGGATTATAAACATCACTTGTGCATGTTGGAAAAAAAATTGCTATAAAAGCAAGTAGAGAAATGATCTTAAATTTCATTAAAAAGGTCTTCAGTATTCAGTACTTCAAAATTAAATATTTTTTGTAAAGGGAATTATGATTTTTATCAGCATTGAAATTTGAAAAATCATTTCCAATCATAAATTCAAAAGGATTTTATTTTTTAAAATAAAATCCTTTTGAATTTCAATCCTCCTCTAAGCCCATAGAAACAGCATATCCACGCCATTTTGTTATTACTGATTGCATATCCTCAGGTAATTCAGAATCGAAGTGAATATAGTTACTGGTTGTTGGATGTGTGAATCCTAATGATTTAGCATGTAAAGCATGACGAGGCAAAAGTGTAAAACAATTTTCAACAAATTGTCGGTACTTTGCAAATGTAGTTCCTTTTAATATTCTGTCGCCACCATACAATTGATCATTGAACAATGAATGTCCGATATGCTGCATGTGTACACGTATCTGGTGAGTACGACCAGTTTCTAGTTTACATTCAAGTAAGGTAACGTAACCGAAACGCTCCAAAACTCTATAATGTGTTATAGCATGTTTACCTGTTTCATCATCATCATCCAAAACATCCATTTTTTTTCTGTCTTTATGATGACGCCCGATATTACCTGTTACAGTTCCGGAATCTTCTTTAAAATCGCCCCAAACAAGAGCATGGTAGATCCTATCTAAATTGCGATCGAAAAAATCTTTCGCCAATCTTACCATTGCAATTTCGCTTTTTGCAACTACCATGATACCGCTTGTATTTTTATCTAAACGATGAACCAATCCCGGCCGTAAGCTGGGAGTTGTGCGTTGAACAACAGCTCCGTTCTCATCTTTCTTTTCACCAGCCTTATTAACCGGCAGATTTTGAAAATGATAAACCAATGCATTCACCAACGTACCGCTATAATTGCCATACCCTGGATGAACAACCATTCCGGGATTTTTATTGATCATGATCAGATCATTATCCTCATAAACCACATTAATAGGAATGTTTTGAGAGATCAGCTCGATTTCACGCGGTGGATGGGCTAATACAACGGTGATCAGATCAAATGGTTTTACTTTGTAATTTGATTTTACAGGTTTTCCATTTACTAAAATGCTTCCATTTTCAGCAGATTGCTGTATTTTAGAACGTGTCGCATTTTGGGTGCGGTTCATCAAAAACTTATCGATCCTCAATAAATGTTGTCCTTTTTCTACTTCTATCCGATAGTGCTCAAACAACTCCTGGTCATCATCCTGATCCTCGGCAATATCAAATTCTTCTTCTTTCATTTTTGATTTAGAGATTTGGAGAGTAGGAGATTTAGAGAATTGGACAATTTACTGATTTACTAAAACCAACGCATTTTCCAATTCACTAATTCACTAATTCTCCATTTTTTTTAATTGGTTTTAATAAATTTATTTGTTGAAACCTGTATTCCATCAATAATACGAATAAAATATACACCTTCAGCAAGACTTGAAATATCGATATATTCAGCGCTGTCGAATTTATTTTCCAATACAGCTCTTCCATAGAGATCAATGATAGAATACGTAATTCTTTCAGATACCTTATCCGAATTGAAATTAATATAAAGCTTATCATTTGCAGGATTTGGATAAACTGAAATCGCATTTTTATTTTTTGAATCAGGAGAATCAATGCCGGCATAATAATCAGCAATGCCAAACACAGGGTGCATCATCAGAGAACCGGCAAAAGGTGAATTATTCCAGCCTCCCGTAACATTATAAAACATCTTATCCTGTGTATTGGTGTTTTTATCAACCCCTACATTTAAAAACTGTGTGGTTTTTTGTGTAAATCCAATATAAAAAGTGCTTGCATTTAAATACAAAGGAGGGTATAAATAATAATGGGTGAACTGATCCTGGCCCGCCTGAGCATACATTGGCCTCATCACTGTATCACTCGTGTAGATAGCTGTTCCCGGAGATCCACCATTATCATTCCAAACATTTAATGAAAAAGCATATAAATTTGCATTGGTTAAAAGAGGATTAAAATAGATATCAATGCAACGTAACGTATCAGCTATAGTGGATGTAAATTTTTCGGCCATCTGAGCATTTAAAGTACTCAAACCAAAAGCTGTTTCCGCACTTCCATCATCATAAGAGTAGGAATTTAAAAACTCCTGCGTGTGACGGATCGTATCATTTTTTTTGTGCTTATCCGGATTGGTAGATAAGATACATTCTATGGTATAATTAGTAGTATCTGTTAATGGAGGGATTGTAAAATTTAACACAGGTGCTACAAATGCAGGGTTGCCAAAATATCCGGATGGCACAAAAGGATCAATATTGTCATTCCCTCCTGAATAGGTTGTATTTACCTGAATTCCGGCAGCATCATAAATTTTATATACGAAACTACCATTTTTTGCAATTGAATAATTATTACGAATGGTATTGCTATAAGCGGTTTTCATAAATGTTGAATTATAATGTTTCCAAGGCATTGCGGAATATGTATTGAGCAAGGATGGTGTATTATAAACAAAGGCCACATCTTCAAAAATGGTATCCGCCATTGTTCTGAATTTATTCAAATACACATAATCAATATTCCAATGATCCAGATTTCCGCTCACTGTGGCGTAATTTCTAAATCGAAATTGAAAACCTTTTTTTAAATACTGGATATCTTTTATGGGTACCATCACTAATGTCCAGCTACTATCAGTTGCACCAAGGGAACTTCCCTTTTTAGACCAAATATGTTTCCAGGAAGAAATCCCGGGTGCTATAAATTCAAGCACCAACGAATCATTAAGATCAGGTGCATTTCCGAGACCCTGAGGCTGGTAATAAAAACTAAAATAAAGAGAATCACTGACAAGGTAATTTACAGGACTTCCATTATTTATATAGTTTAATAAATTAATTGGTTTTGAGGTTAAAGAATCAGCGGAGGAAGAAGAAGTAGGAGACACAAAAAAATCATACGGATATCCTTTTTCATTTAAGCCATCAAAAGTTGCAGCACCCACCGAAATTGGAGATTTCGCATACCCTCGATTAATAAACACCTGGTTATCCAGCCATAGAGATGAATCCGGGTAAGGACTATTATATGAAAAATCATCTAAAAAGCCTTTAACAGTATCTAAACTTATAGTATCATAAATGGAAGAGGCTCTTAAGTCAAGACTCATTTTTAAGTCATTCCATTTTTTTACAAGTACCTGATTGGTTGTTAAATCATTCTCCACCAAACCTTGTGAAAACAAGGAAAGCGAAACAATCATAAAAAACGAAAAAACGATATAAATTTTAATTGTCAAAATCTTCTTCATCAACTTTCTTGTTAGTGGCAGTAGTATCTGACCGTTGAATTACTTTATTTTTATCCGCTGATAGAAATAGATCTATACTTCCACCCAGATTAATACTAGCCTGCTTTCCACACGAAGGTGATTGCCTGTAGATCCTTGCCGAAACGGAGTCTTTTGGTTCATCAAATGAAATAGCACCAATGCTTAAAGAGGCTTCAACTAATTTCTCTAAAGCTTCTTTACGTGTTAAACCATATAAACAAGGAACCCCCACTTCCTCATCACTTAGCCCCTTACCCACTACCAGACTTATAATAGTTCCTTTAGGGA
>JAZKBX010000182.1:0-6473 GCA_040388455.1 Bacteroidota bacterium | reverse complement strand
TCATATTAATGGTTGCTGTAGAGAAGTTTGTAAATGGCGATGTGATAACAACATGAGTTGCTTGCTCCCAATGTGTGGAATCAGAAAAATATGTTGCGGCAAGCAAGGGGTAAGTCAAACTATCGGCTATTGCTAATACAAGATAACTATCTTCATAAACCTCAAAGAATGAATAATCTCCACCAGTTTGAATAGAAGTGATATCTACTAAATGCATTGCAGCATTCCCATCATTTGTATACTGTGTATATAAATAAACATAACCGGCAGTAACCGGGTTTCCGATATTATCAAAAATATTTCCTGATATTGTTGAGGTTCCGCCCGGGCGATATTTTGCAAAAAAGATATCCTGTGTATTAGATGAACTCACACGATTTGCCATTCCGGCCCCAACGTCAAAATTGACTGTGCCTTGATAATACCCTGTAATATATACATTTTCTGCTGTATCAACTGCAATTCCTGTTCCTGCATCCTCAACACCGGTACAAAGGCTTTTCGCCCATAAGTAATCCCCTGTCTCATCATATTTTGCGAAAAATATATCTCCTCCATCTGACCCGCTTGTATGCGTGTCATCAACTGTTATTGAAGGGTCAAAATCGGCATCGCCCTGGAAAGAGCCGGTAATGTATATTTCTCCTTCATTGTCAACAACAATGCATGATCCAATAGCACTATCAGTAACTGAAGTGGCCGGTGCTCCAATTGGGTATGCAAATTCATATCCTCCAAGCTGATTGTATTTTGCGTAGAATAAATCTTTTACCCCCTTACTCGTTTGAATTTGGCCACCCAATGGATCGAAATCAATTGTACCGCTGAAAGCCCCTGTAATATATACTTTTCCGGCAGTATCCACTGCAATGCTTGTTCCTATACCTGAACCTGAACTGCCACTAAGTTTTTTGGCAACAACATATCCTCCAAACGTGTCATATTTTGCAAAAAATATAGCATCATCAGTACCTAAAGCGATCTGAGTAATAGTACCTGATCCAGGGTCAAAGTCAACAGAACCTTGAAAAGATCCTGTAAGATATGCGTTCCCTGATTTATCAACAGTAATTGCGGTAGCAATATCGCGGTCTGCACCACCAATTGGATTTGCCCATTGAAAAAGCCCTGTGTCATCGTACTTTGCAATAAATATATCTTCAACACCACCTAAAGCATAAAATTGGGTTCCAGCGCCTTGCGATTCAAAATCCCCACTCTTAAATACCCCTGTTACATATACATTGCCTGTTATATCCAAAGCAACACCATTGGCAATATCAAACAATGCTCCACCCTGACTTTTTATCCAATTAAAATTTCCATTGTTATCATATTTAGCAACAAAACCATCAAGATCCCCGGAGCTTGACACCTGGTAAAAAGTTTGGTTGGATGGGTTAAAATCTACTGTTCCCAAAAAAGCACCGGCAACGTATATGTTTCCTGCAGTATCAACAGCAATACTTCTCCCAAAAGAGCCACTTGATGTATTGGAAGCATCTAACGTTTTTGCCCAAACACAATCTCCATTGGCATTGTATTTTGCAAAAAAACAATTAAGGGCTCCTGAACCGACTGAAAAAACAGGAGTTCCGAAAGGATTAAAATCGGCAGGTGCGATCCCACCGCCAAAAGATCCTGTTACATATACAAAGCCTGAATCATCAACGGCAATGCTATATCCTTTATCATTACCAAGTCCGGTAGAGCTAATACCCTTTACCCACTGATAATTTACTTGAGCTATCGCATGATTAAATGCTAAACAGCCCAATAGAATGAAAAAAAATTGTATCTGTTTTTTCATGTGTCCGAAATTTTAATGTTGTATGCCAAAGATAGTTCAAAAAATCAATTTTCCTACTCTAAAATTCAGTCACTAAGTCTAACAATATCCGGCTGGGGATTAATAAATATTTTTTACAAAAACTAAAAAGACTGATCCTTATTAACCCAGAGATCAGACCTTTTAAAAAGGAGAGCCTTTATTTGAACTATTCAAAATGGTTGAAATTGAATCTGAATTTTTGAATTTGAGCGCAGGAAAAAATTGAAATAATAACAGGAAATTAATCAATGTCAGTAACTCCACCTGAAACCACAAATTTCATTACTTCAGATGAGGAGGCCTCCACATAGGTAATATGATCAAGAGGCACTATTAATAAATTGCCAGAAAAGGAATACGATAATGGCATATATACCGCAACGGTACCCTCCTTAATTCTGAGTTCACTAAGATCTTCCTGGGTAACAAACCCTAACTGCTGAATGTTATTTTCTTTGTTAATAGTAACCAATACAGGCTTATTAAAACGTTTTTTACTGCCAACAAATGCCGAAAACAGATCTTTTATTGATGAGTACACCGTTTTAATAAGAGGTGTATGCTCCATCACACTGTCAAACATTATAAACAAAGGGCGCAAAATGATTGACGAACCAAGTAGGCCCATTAAAAAAATCAATCCCAAAGCAGAACCAAGTACTATAAACGGATCCACTACGGGACTTACAATTACTCCAAAAATGCTAAAGAAAGATCCTACTAAAACAACAATGCTGTATACGACATAGGCAGTGATTGCAACCGGAACAGTAATAATTAGTCCTTGTATAAAATAACGTAATATTTTATTCATTTTATGAATTTTTATTGGAAACAAAATTAGTCAAATAATTCGTTGGTACTGCTTTAAAGATTTTGCATTCCTGAGCCTTTCAAGCAATTTATCTATTTAGTAAAACATTCCTTATCTTTACTAATGGTAAAACAAAGCAATATATTTGTTTGGTATGAAGAAATTTACGTTATCCGTTTTTTACGTTTTTTTAAATTTTCTAAGTTTTGCACAAATACCTGTAGGTTACTATGATAACGCAGCCGGAAAAACTGGTGATGTTTTACGGGCAGCCCTGCGTGATATCACAACTACCGGACATGTCAAACTCCCCTATACCAGTACTTCCTTTGATGTATGGGATGCTTATGCGGTAATAGATGTACGTCCTGCTCCAAACACTACAATAATATGGGATATGTACTCTGAAATCCCTGGCGGTTCTAATTATACCTTTACAATTTTCACCAATCAATGCGGAAGTGCAAGCGCAGAAGGAGATTGTTATGCCCGTGAACATTTAACACCTAATTCATGGTGGGGCGGACTAGATAATCTCGCAAACCCACAATATACGGACCTTCACCATCTTTTCCCAGCCGATCAATATGT
The DNA here is from genome assembly GCA_040388455.1 of Bacteroidota bacterium. GTDB lineage: Bacteria > Bacteroidota > Bacteroidia > 2-12-FULL-35-15 > 2-12-FULL-35-15 > 2-12-FULL-35-15. The sequence goes on along the minus strand of JAZKBX010000182.1, from coordinate 3,237 downwards.
AAATAATAAAAAAAGCGCACATCCACTGGGGCAGGCGACCACACCAACATGGACATCCTCCAATGGCAGTAAAATAGGCCCTTGTACCTGGCCGGGATATACAGGGACAATTTTTGAACCTATTAATGAATATAAAGGAGATTTTGCACGTGCTACCTTTTATATTGCTGCAAGATATATGGATAGTTTGAGCATTTGGGTAACCAGGTATCCATCCACCGAAGCGCAATATGTAATAAATAACACAGGCAATAATTTCAAACAATGGTATATTGATATGCTTATTACCTGGAGCAACAACGACCCTGTGAGCCAGAAAGAGATTGAACGTAATAATGATATTTATTATAACACACCGCAAACCAACAGAAATCCATTTGTTGACCACCCTGAATACGTATGTGAAATATGGACATCAGCAAGTTGTACCGATGCACCTTCTATCACTAATATTATAAATAATCCCGCTTCGCCTAACTCTTCGAACACAGTATCTGTCACAGCAAATGTTACGGACAATGGATCTATAGATTCGGTTAAACTGCAATGGTGTACCGATGGTACAAGTTTTGGAGATACAATAACGATGGGCGTGAACGGGGCCCCGAACTATATAACGGCAACTTCAATTCCTGTGCATGCAGGTGGAACAATTGTATATTATACAATAACTGCAATTGATGATGAGAGTAATTCAACAACTTCCCCGGTGCAGAGCTATACGGTTTTGAAGGATGAACCAACCAATCATGCTACTATCTTTACATGTGATACCACCACAAGCTCATCAATTTCACTCACATGGACGGACGCCAGCGGTGGAGCCTCTCCCGATGGATACTTAATAAAATCGAGCAGTGTAAGTTATGCGGCTATCAACGCCCCTGTGGATGGCCTTACTGAGGTAAATAGTACATTTGTACATAATGTTACTCCGGGAACTCAGACCTATGCTTTTACAGGGTTATCTCAGTCAACTACTTATTACTTCAAAGTTTTTCCTTACACAAATTCCTTATCGAATATAAATTATAAAACTTCTACGACTGTCCCCTCAACAAATTGTGCAACCACAGCTAAATTAGGCTGTGCAACAGATCTTATCATTTCAGAATATAGTGAAGGGTCGAGTTTAAATAAATATATTGAGCTCTATAATAATACAGGTGCTTCAGTTGATCTCTCAAACTATAGTTTACAACTTTTCACAAACGGTTCGCCAACTGTTTCAACAAATAATGCGTTATCCGGCATCTTAAATAACCAGTCAACGATAGTTTACCAGCATACTTCTGCAACAATATATGGTGGAACAACAACGAATAATACTTCGTTAACTTTTAACGGAGATGATGCCATTGCCTTGTTTAAGATTTCAGACTCTTCTTATGTAGATATTTTTGGGAGAATTGGTGAAGATCCTGGTACAGCATGGACAAGCGGAGCTTTTGCCACATTAGACAAGACTTTGGTCAGAAATAGTTCGGTAACGAGAGGTATTACTACTAACCCAACATCCGGCTTTCCGACCTTGTCAATAGAATGGACTCAATATGCAATAGATAACGTTACCCACTTGGGCGCTCATACCATGGATTGTCCTTCCTGCGCTTCACCTACAATAAATTCTAGCTTTCTTTCATTTTCTGCTGTTACTCAATCATCTATAACTATTAACTGGTTAAACGGTAATGGCAGCAAACGCCTTGTGGTGGCAAAAGAAGGAAGCGCTGTTTCCAATACACCTATAGATGAAACAACATATTCAGCAAATTCCACATTTGGATCCGGAGATCTTTTAGGAACTGGAGAGTATGTTGTATATAACGATTCCGGTTCATCACTAACCCTAACTAATTTGACTATTGGTTTAACCTATTATTTTACAATTTTTGAATACAATTGTGAAGCAGGATCAGAGATATATTTGACACCAGGAGTTTCAGAAAATCAGGTAACCTATTCCTTAGTTACCGGATCAACAAGTGATAACTCATTTTGTATTACACCAACTACAGGGTATTCAACAGGTATTATGTTCATTTCTACCGGAAGTTTCAACACTAATACTTATACTGCTCAGTTATCTGATTTCGTGGGTTCATTTGCAAATCCTATTAATATCGGGACATTGATTAGCAATTCGAACAGCGCAGTAATTGATTGCAATATCCCGGCAAATACCCCAAGTGGGACAGGTTATAAAATCAGGGTGATCAGCGATGGACCAGTTCTCACGGGAACAAGCAGCGATCCTTTTGAAATAATATTAAATCCTCCACCCACAGGTATAGCAGCACAAACTTTTTGCAATAGTGCCACGGTGGCTGATTTAGCAGCTACAGGAACTGCCATTCAATGGTATGCTACATCAAGTGGTGGAGCTGCATTAGCGACAACAACAGCATTGGTAAATGGCTCACATTATTTTGCTACTCAAACAGTAAACACATGTGAAAGTGCTACACGATTTGATGTAACAGTAACGATCAATGCTCCGGCAGCACCTACCGGAACTGCATCTCAAACTTTTTGTGATAGTGCAAGGGTAGTGAATTTATCTGCTACAGGAACAGACATTCAATGGTATGCTGCTTCAAGCGGAGGAGCTGCATTAGCGACAACAACAGCTTTAGTAAATGGCTCACATTATTTTGCTACTCAAACACTAAGTTCTTGTGAAAGTGCAACACGTTTTGATGTAACAGTAAACATCGCTACTACACCTGTTGCCCCCATTTCAGGAACCATAGTTCAACCTACTTGTGATACTGCAACAGGGAGTGTAGTTTTAAGCAGCTTACCTTCCGGAAACTGGACAATAAATCCTGGTAATATTTCTGGAAATGTAACAAGCGCCACTATTTCAAGCCTTGCTGTATCAGCCATCTATAATTACACAGTAACGAATGCCTCTGGATGTATATCTGTAGCATCATCCGATATAGTTATCAATGCTCAGCCAACAGCCCCTGCAGCAGCTACAGCAAGTACAACCATTCAACCGACCTGCATTTTAGCAACCGGAACCATTGTCGTAACAGCGCCAACCGGGGCATACGAATACAATATTGATGGAGGAACCTACCAGACTTCTTTAACATTTGCAGGCATTGCAGCAGGATCGCATAACATTTTAGTAAGAAGAACTTCGGATAATACTTGTATCTCATCAACAACAGCAGTAACGGTAAACGCACAACCAACAGCACCTTCCGCAGCAACAGCAAGTACAAC
>JAZKBX010000181.1:0-2221 GCA_040388455.1 Bacteroidota bacterium | reverse complement strand
TAATGGAATTTCAAAAATTTGGTGTGATCCCGATTATTGAAAAATTTAATTCCCATCAACTATTCGAACTCTTCTGGGGGGGGCTCTACGTTTTATTTAATGGCCTAAATGGCCGCGAGTTACCATTATACGATTTTCTGGATCTCGTAGTCTTGGCCGCTTTGGAATACTACTTTATTTATAAAATGTCGCGTAATGCATACGTTTCTTTATTCATTGTCTTGTTTTTCCCTTTGTTTGCTTTTTTTATCCATTCGAATCGTTCCATCGCATTTTTAGCAATATTTATATTGCATGCGATGATCAATCAAAAAGCTTCAATCAGGAATTACCTCTTACTTATTAGTTGCACCGCCTTTCTGATCCTTTGGCGATTAGAAATTGGTTACCCTTCAGCAATAGCAATAGCAGGAACATTGTTTATTTATTGGATGAATGAAAAACGCTTTGTTTTTGATCGGAAAATATTGTTGAAAAGTCTTTTATTTTTTTCTATTTCATGCCTTTTAGTATTGGGAGCCATTGCATGGTGGAGAGATATTAATGTAGTTGACAAACTGTTAAACGGATTTAATTATTTAGCATCTGCGCAATCCTATGGATATATTGACTTAGGAGATGAAACGACAACTGTCTTCAAGATGCAATATTTTGTTTTTCCAGTAGTACTCCTCCTTGGCTTTTGCGCACTTTTAGTTTTCTTTAAACAGTACACAATTTCAAGGTCGCAACGTTTTATTTATACTTCTTTAATTTTCTTAACACTCTATTATTTTGTTAATTTTCAGCGAGGCATTGTTGCGCACACCTTGGCTGGAGGGCCTGATAACTGGCTCTCTCCGTTCTTATTTCTCATTATAAGTACCAGTGTTTACTTGTTTTCATATAAAAGATCAACTATAACAAAGTTTATTTTATTCATAGTTGTTTCTTCTTTTTTAATTATGAATTACAAATACCCGGCAGTAAATGCTCCACAGAATATCTATTCCCAAACCATTGAAAAAGCAAATAACTTTCCAAGGATTGAGCCCCGAGAAAACATTGTGAGATGTATTAATGACATGGATCTTGAAAATCGTAAATTCAGTAATTTCAAGAAACTGATCGATGAAGTGTTGACCGATAAACAAACCTTTATTGACTTTACAAATACTCCGATGTTGTATTACTTTACTGGGAAAATTTCACCGTCCTATTTCAATCAAAATCCTTTAACGATCCATAATGATTATCTTCAAAAGAAATTTATTTCAGATCTGAAAAATTATGACACTCCATTTATTCTGTTCTCTAATTTTCCGGAAACGTGGTGGGATAATGCGATCGGAGTCCCGAATACAATGAGACATTACCGGATGTCAGAATACTTTTATAACAATTACCAACCATTTATTATAGTGGATAGTTTGTGTATTTGGAAACGTAACGATTTTAAAATTAAAAACGATCAGAAGTTGATTTACAATTATACTGAACAACAATCAGATTCTTCAAAGATCAATCATTTTATAAAAGGGGTCATTAAAAATTCAGAAAATAAAAATTATTTATTTAAAATAAATTCTAATCAATTTAAAAACAAAACAGGCCAAATACCTATACTAACAACTGTATCGACAAATGGAACACAAAACATAATGCCAAATTTTGTTGATGAAATTAATCATATTGGCTATTATATTTTCAAGACATCTGAAAGTGGATTTTCGTTTCAACTAAAAAATGAAGACAAAAATATTAATGTATTAGATGCGTATGAATGTGATCATATTCCTGACTTTTACTCTTCAAAGCCCAAAAATCACAACATCAACCAAGTGCCCTATATCTGGGGGACATACGACAAAACTGTACATGAGGAAAAAATGCTCGCCAATTTATTATCCCAAACACTAACAATACCGAACAATACTGTCCACTATTTTATTTTCTCAAACGATATTGATAAATCAACAGGAAATACATTATTAATTTCCTTAGAATGTGATAATGGAACGCCAGCAACAATGGAATTAATGTATGGCAGCGATAAAAAGGAATATAAGGGGACCTTTGTATTTTCTATTCCGCCAGGGAAAGGTAAGCGTGACTTTGCTATAAGAATAAGTTCACAATATAACTGGTTTGCTTCCGATAATGATTATATCGCATTGAACTGTAAGAATATTGAAAGTGTGAAACTGGATAGTATTAAATTGTTAAAAGGTAATTAGTATAT
>JAZKBX010000180.1:0-13761 GCA_040388455.1 Bacteroidota bacterium | reverse complement strand
TTTTTACTGCGACAGGATGCAAAGGTTTTTCCTCTTTGGGTGTATTTAAAATGGTTTGGAAATTTTCTAAGGAAGCCTCTGCTTCGCGGTAAGTGCTAATAATATTGCCCAACTCCTGTAAAGGACCAAAAATAAAAAAGGAATAGATCTGTAAAGAAAACAATTCCCCTAATGTCATTTTATCACCAAAAATTAAAAACAAAAGCAAAAATAAAATGCAACTACGTAGTGTATTTACAAATGTTCCCTGAATAAAACTTATACTACGGATATAACGCACTTTTTTAAGTTCAAGTCCAAGTATTTTTATTGTGATTCCATTTAAGCGGTTTATCTCCTGATCAGCCAATCCTAAGCTTTTCACCAATTCAATATTGCGTAATGATTCAGTTGTAGCACCTGCTAATGCGGTAGTTTCACCAACAATGTGTTTCTGAATTTTTTTTATTCGTTTGCTTAAGATGGATGTAACAAAACCCATGATCGGAACTGCTGCAAAATAAACAACAGCTATCAACCAGTGAATTTTAATGGCGTATACCATCACAAAAACCACACCCACCAACGAAGTAAACAGGATGCTGACAAAAGCAAAAATTAATTTTTCCACATCTGTACGAACCTTCTGAAGCTTCCCTAATGTTTCACCGCTCCGTTGATCTTCAAATACCTGGTAAGGAAGTTCCAGTGAGTATTTTAAGCCATCTGAATATATTTGTGCACCTAATTTCTGGGTAATGACATTCACATAATAATCCTGAAAGTTTTTTGCAATACGCGACATCATTGCAAATCCCATCGAAAGCAATATCAAGCCTCCAATACCTTTTACATAGTCGGATTTACTATATTCATGAGGATTGGTAGCATAATTATCAACGATATGCTTAAACACCAATGGATCTAATAGTGAAAAGATCTGATTAATGGAGGCAAGTGCCAATGCCAATGCTATAAGACCTTTGTATCGTTTTAAATATTGAATTAATAATTTCATAGCTTAAAAAAATCTAATCTAAATTTCGTTTGAATAAAACGCCTTCACCCTGTCCCGTAAATTATAGGCAGAACTCATCACTTCCCCATAAGCACCTGCTGTGCGCAATGCAAAGATATCCCCTCTTGTTGTTTCAGGTATAGTTACAGCTTTGCCAAAACAATCAGAACTTTCACAAATAGGGCCTACTACATCATACCTCCCCCCCACCCCCTCTCCAATTGGAGAGGGGTGTCCGATAGGACGGGGTGAGGTTAAATTCTCTATCTTATGATAAGCCTGATACAACGCAGGACGCATCAATTCGGTCATACCTGCATCTAATATTACGAAATTGGTATTCACACCTTTTTTTATGTAAAGCACTTTTGAAATCAGTGTCCCGCATTGGGCGGTAATGGCTCTTCCTAATTCAAAATGAACTTTTTGTTTAGGACGCAACTCTAAAAAATCGTTGAACAATTTGAAATATGCGGCAAAATCAGGGATAAGATTTGCATCCGGTTCATGATAATTAACACCCAAACCACCGCCAACATTAATGTTTTCAATTGTTATTTTACGACTTGCAAACCAATTCTGAATTTCGTTCACGCGCAAACACAATGATTTGAATGAGCTCAGATCCATTATCTGTGAGCCAATATGAAAATGCAAACCAATGAGGTGAAGATTTTTAAATTCTTTCAGAGCGTTTACAACCGTTTCCAGTTCCCAAATATTGATCCCGAATTTATTTTCCTCCAGTCCTGTAGTAATGTATTTATGGGTATTTGCATTCACATTAGGATTGATGCGTAAGGCGATGCGGGCATTTTTCTTTTTCGAAACAGCAAGTTCATTGATCACTTCCAGCTCTTGTAAACTTTCGCAGTTAAAACAAAAAATGTCATTATCCAAAGCAAAATTAATTTCAGCATCACTTTTACCAACACCTGCAAATACGACATGTTCGGGCTTAAAATTACATTCAATTGCTTTTTTTACTTCATTACCACTTACGCAATCTGCCCCTATGTTATATGATTTAATAATTTCTAAAATAGCACTGTTTGCATTTGCTTTTAAGGCGTAATGCACAATAAATCCATACTTGTCCGACTCCTCTTTTAATTTTTGAAGTGTTTGTTTGAGCACTTCTACATCATAATAGTAAAAGGGTGTTGGAATGCTTTTGAATTTATTTATAGTTTCTTTATTGAACATAGTTTCGATTATATTTCGACAGGCTCAATATGACCACGCGCGCTGTCACTCTGAGCCGTCAAAGAGTGTGCATGGATCTTTTTACTTAGAACAATCCTTTATTAAGAGCGATGAGTGTATCTTTTTTCAATTTACTATCTACCAAAATAGAAACATTATTTTCGCTGCCTCCATAAGAGATCATACGAATTGGAATATTTTTAAGTGCCTCAAAAATACGTAGTGCATAACCTTGTTTCTCGGCAGTAAAACTACCAACAATGCAAACGATGGTCAGATCAGTTTCTACCTCAACAGTACAAAATTCTTTCAACTCTTTTTTAATAGCATCTATATTTTTTGTATTGTCGATCGTCAATGAAACAGCCACTTCCGAAGTAGTGATCATATCTATTGGGGTTTTATAACGTTCGAAAATCTCAAATACAGAACGCAAAAAGCCATAGGCCAAAAGCATTCGTCCGGATTTTATTTTAATTGCAGTGATCCCATCTTTAGCAGCTACTGCCTTAATACTATCTCCCGTAATTTTTGAAGTAATAACAGTCCCTTTTGCTTGTGGCTGCATTGTATTTAATAAGCGAACAGGGATGTTACGCATTTGCGCAGGAAGTATGCAGGTTGGATGCAAAATTTTTGCTCCGAAATAGGCTAACTCGGCTGCTTCATCAAATGAAAGTTCTGCAATAGGGTGTGTTTTTTCAACAATGCGGGGATCATTGTTATGCATCCCATCAATATCCGTCCAAATTTGAATTTCATCTGATTGAATTGCTGCACCAATTATTGTTGCTGTATAATCACTGCCTCCACGCTTTAAATTATCAATTTCGCCAAAAGAATTTCTACAAATATATCCTTGTGTGATGAACAATTGTTTATTCGGATATTTTGCAAGTTCCGATTTTATATTTGTTTCAATATATTTCATATCCGGCTCCTCATTCTCATCAATTCGCATGAAATTTAAGGCGGGAAGTAAAACAGAATCAATGTTCTTTTCTTCAAGGTAATAATGAAACAAGGTGGTTGAAAGCAACTCCCCTTGCGCAAGTATTGCACGTTCTTCATTCACGGTAAATAAATCCATTGTGAACGCGCGCAAATAATTAAAATGCGAATCGAGCAATCCTTTACTCTTATTTAAAGCCTCGGAAGTTTTATACAATTGTTTGATAACGTCATTGTACTTAAGGTACAATGCATCAATTAACTGGTTAGCGGCATCATTTTCTTTAGCATATAATGTATTTGCAATTTCAACCAAACTATTGGTTGTACCACTCATTGCAGATAAAACAACTATCTTAGGCACACCGTCATTAATTAAATGAACAAGTTCCTGCATGCGCTCCGCAGAGCCTACGGATGTTCCTCCAAATTTTAAAACTCTCATATTTTTACTTAACACTAATTAACATATTTATCTATTGAAAAATTACAGACAGTAATGTACTTTTACTTTTTGTCAAAAGTAGCCATAAATTGGAATTGTTAGTATACTTGATGATATCTATTGAAAAAAGTTTTATAGAACTTAATTCAATGCCTTTGGCTAAGAAGGACAAAAAACATCACTGACATTACCTTTTAAATAGTATTTTAGCAACCGATTTATGTTAACACTTCTAAAAAAAGAAATACGCAGTTTTTTAAGTTCACTGATAGGATATATTACCATCACCGTTTTTTTATTGGTAGTTGGTTTATTCCTGTGGGTGTTACAAACCGATTCAAATTTATTGGATAACGGTTATGCCAATATTGATGGCCTTTTCATCATTGCTCCCTGGGTATTTTTGTTTTTGATACCCGCTATTACGATGCGATCTTTTGCAGACGAAAAAAAGTCAGGAACCATTGAATTATTATTGACCCGCCCGCTTACAGATCTACAAATTATTTTAGCAAAATACCTTGCGGGGTTTGTTCTTGTTGTATTTTCATTACTGCCCACCTTAATATATTATTACTCCATACATAAACTCGGCAGCCCTGTTGGGAACATTGATACCGGAGGGATGTGGGGCTCCTATATTGGTTTATTATTTCTGGGTGCAGCTTTTGTTTCAATAGGCATTTTTGCTTCTGCTATTACAGATAACCAGGTAGTATCCTTCATCCTGGCTTTATTCCTTTGTTTCTTTATTTACACAGGTTTTGATTATATGGGGTCATTTGCACTATTCGCCAAGATCGACAATATAATTTTGGCATTGGGAATTAACAGCCATTATATTTCAATGAGCCGCGGTGTTATTGATACCCGTGATGTGATCTATTTTTTGAGTTTGATCTCGATCTTTATTTTCGGAACACGTACTGTTTTGGAGAGTCGTAAATGGTAAAGCAAGTGAACAAAAAAATGTTTAATAAAAGTAATAAAAAACGCGATTTAACTGCATTAGGCTTAGCTGTCATCATTTTGATATTGCTGAACTTTTTAGGTTCATTTGTATTCCATCGTTTTGATCTTACCTCTGAAAAACGTTATACCTTATCCGATGCCACAAAAAAAATAGTAAGTGAATTGAATGATGTGGTATATGTAAAAGTATACCTCGAAGGCGATTTCCCGGCAGGCTTCAAACGTTTGCGAAACGAAACCAAAGAAATGCTCGATGAGTTCAGGGCCTATTCCAACGATAATATTGAATATCAGTTTATCAACCCTTCTCAAAGTACCGATAAAAAGGAGCAGAACGAAATTTACAAGCAGCTTTATGACAAAGGCTTGCAACCAACCAATCTGGAAGTAAAAGAAGAAAGCGGAACTTCACAACAAATTTTATTTCCCGGTGCCATTGTTTCCTATAAAGGCCGTGAAATGCCCTGGCAGCTCCTGAAAACCCAGATGGGACAATCATCGGAAGGCCAGCTTAATAATTCAATTCAGGCATTGGAATATGAATTTGCAAGTTGCATCCGAAATTTAACAACTCCAATTAAGCCGGGAATAGGCTTTATTGAAGGGCATGGTGAGCTGGATACGCTTTCACTTAATGATATTAAAAATGCTTTAGGAGAATTCTATTTATTAAAACGTGTAAAAATCAATGCACAGCTGAATGCACTTTCAGGGTTAAAAGCCATTATTATTGCTAAACCGGATACCTCTTTTTCAGAAAAAGATAAATTCATCATTGATCAGTTTGTGATGAACGGAGGTAAAATACTCTGGGCCATTGACCCACTGTATACCAGTATTGACAGCCTTCGCAAATCGGGCGGAACCATGGCTCTACCCTTTGATTTAAAATTAGAGGATATGTTCTTTAAATATGGTGTGCGTATAAATCCTAATATGATACTGGACATGCAGTCCTCAGCAATACCCGTAAATAAAGCTTTTCAAGGTCAGCAACCCCGTTTTGAATTAATGCCCTGGATGTTTTCGCCTTTAATAATGCCTACCGGCAACCATCCTATCGTAAAAAATTTAGATGTAATAAAAATCGATTTCGGATCAAGTATAGATACTTTAGAAGCAAAAGGAATTACTAAAACAATTCTTCTTAATACATCAAAATTCTCTAAAACCCTTAACTCCCCCGTGCGTGTGGATATGCGAATGGTAAATCTAAAGCCTGATGAAAATCAATTCAGGGATTCCTATCGGCCGGTAGCTGTTTTACTGGAAGGTGAATTCGAATCGTTATTCAAAAACAGGATACCTCCACAAATAGCGAATGATAGCGCCATTGGGTTTAAAGAAAAAGGTATAAAAACTAAAATGATAGTGATTTCCGATGGTGATATTATCCGAAATGAAGTTCAGTATTCCAGCGGAAAAACATACCCTTTGGGATATGATATATATACTCAGCAAACCTACGGCAATAAAAACTTTATTTTAAATTGTGTTAATTATCTTTGTGATGATTCCGGTTTGATCAGCGTTCGTGCACGGGAATTAACGCTGCGCTTGCTCGACAAGAAAAAAGTTAAAAATGAACGATTGAAATGGCAGATCTTTAACACCGGCTTGCCTTTACTTCTTCTGTTTTTGTTTGGAGTGATTCATAATTTCATCCGGAAACGCAAGTACACTAAATAATGTTACTAAGAGCGAATTTCTAAAGATTGCTGATCTGTAACCTTTCAAAAAAAAATGAAAAAAAATCGAATCGCCATTATTCTTGTAGTTATTTTGGGTTCACTGTCCTTTTGGTTTATCGTTAATAAACGAGATGGAACCATAAAAGAAACATTACGCGATTTTGCTGTTGCCGACACAGCATCCATTAATAAAATATTTTTAGCGGATAAAAACGGGAATTCTGTCACACTTGAGCGTCAGGATGCAGGCAACTGGCTTGTTAACGGCCAATACAATATCCGTCCGGATGCATTGCAAACCCTACTAACCACTATTAATAAAATTGATGTTAAAGAGCCTGTTGGAAAAAACGCTCAAAACAATGTTATAAAACGTTTGGCTGCAAAAGCTGTTAAATGTGAAATTTATCAGAACAATAAGCTTACAAAGGCATATTATGTAGGAACCGAAACACCGGATCTGACAGGAACCTACATGATCCTGATCGATCTTGAAACAATGAAACCATCCGAAAAGGCTTTTGTCACTTACATTCCCGGATTTGAAGGATATTTGACCACCCGTTATTTTGTTGAAGAGAGAGGTTGGAGAGACCGCACTGTTTTTCAATATATTCCTAATGAAATAAGATCGGTTAAAGTGGAAGCACCCTCTAATCCGGCATATAATTATGAGCTTTCGGTGAAAGGCAATAATGATTATGAAATAAAAATGCTTTTGAGTAATCAACTGTTGAGTAACCTGGATACGCTTGCTGTAAAGCAGTATTTATCATACTTCCGGCAATTGAATTTTGAAAGTTTTGAGGTAGACCTAAAACAAGAGCAAATAGATTCAGTTTTAAAATCACAACCAACAAATATTCTAACAGTTACGGATAACAAAGGCAAGACAAATAAAGTACAGTTCTATGCCCGTAAGAACCTAAAAGGAATAACTGACAATGATGGTAAACCCTTGCCTTTTGATCTCGAACGTATGGATGCGCTCCTTAATAATGGAAAAGATTTTGTAATGGTGCAATTTTTCGTATTCGGCAAAGTATTGCCTACACCTGATTATTTCCAGAAGGAAACACACCAAATTATCCCCGGTTCCGACAAACCTAAAAACAAGCCTAAGGCATAGCTGTTTTTACCTGATAAAGAACGGAAAAACCAAGTAAACAGGGCTTTTTTTTGTTAAAAAGTCGGTTGAAACTAAAAAAAAGGTTGCAAATTTTATTTATGTAAAATACCCTATATTTGCATTACAAATTTGTGATCCCTAAATAACCAAATAATAAAATACAACCTTATGAAATTTATTGTTTCCAGCACCTCATTATTAAAGCAATTACAAGCCATTAGTGGTGTACTTAATTCAAATAATGCTTTACCTATTTTAGATAATTTCCTTTTTGAAATAGATAAAAACCAGTTGAAGATCTCAGCATCGGATTTGGAAACTACCATGACCACTATAATCAACATTGAATCGAAAGACATTGGAAATATTGCCGTTCCTGCAAAACTTTTGTTAGAGACCTTGAAAACATTTGCTGACCAACCGTTAACTTTTAGTGTTGATGATAAAAAATTCGGGATCGAAATAATTTCTGATTATGGTAAATATAAATTAACCGGTCATAATGGAGATGAATTTCCAAAATTGCCAAGCATTGAATCAGCATCTTCACTTGATCTGGAAGCAAGCGTTCTGGCTTCTGCAATCAACAAAACAATATTTGCAGCCGGTAATGATGAATTACGCCCTGTAATGTCAGGAGTATTTTGTCAGTTGTCTACTGATGATATCACCTTTGTATCAACGGATGCACACAAACTGGTACGCTACCGCAGAACAGATGCAAAAGCACAAGCAGCCTCGTCATTCATTATTCCTAAAAAGCCATTGAACCTTTTAAAAAACACATTATCCGGCATCAGTGGGAATGTAAAAATTGAATACAATAAAACAAATGCATTTTTTTCGTTTGAAAACACCAATTTAATTTGTCGTTTAATTGATGGTAAATACCCTAATTACGAAGCAGTAATTCCAAAAGAAAATCCAAATAAATTAACTGTTGATCGTGTTTCTTTTTTAAATTCGATCAGACGTGTTTCTATCTTTTCGAACAAAACAACACACCAGGTACGTTTAAAAATTGCAGGAAGTGAATTAAGCATTTCTGCCGAAGATCTTGATTTTGCGAATGAAGCAAGTGAGCGCCTTACATGCCAGTATGCTGGTGAGGATATGGAAATTGGATTTAATTCAAAGTTTTTAGCCGAAATGTTAAGCAACTTAAACTGCGAAAATGTAAATCTTGAAATGAGTGCTCCCAACCGTGCAGGAATTTTATTACCAACTGAAAAAGAAAACCCTGCTGAAGACATTTTGATGCTGGTAATGCCGGTAATGTTGAATAGCTAATTGAAAAGTATTAAGTATCAGGTATTATGATGCTGAATAGGGAATTCATTCTTTAGTCTTCAATAAGTCTTTAGTATATGTTGGATGACGAAAACATTAATTCCGACCCAATACCTAAGGATTCACCACCTTCATAATACTTGATACTAAGTACATACTACTTTATACAATGACAAAAATAAAAACCATACTAACAGGCCTGTTGATTTCAACAAGCCTTTTTATTTCGGCACAAACTACTATTGTTGATAGTATCCTTTCAGGAGGGATTTATCGTACCTACCGCTTGTATAAGCCCGCATTATATACAGGCCTCAGCCCACGTCCATTAGTACTCGATCTGCATGGATATACTTCAAGTGCTGCAAACCAACAATTGTATTCCAACTTTATGCCGATAGCGGATACAGCCAATTTTCTAATCCTTTATCCACAAGGAACGAGCTATGGCGGACAACCTTATTGGAATGCCGGAATATCAAATACAGGTGTTAATGATGTTCAGTTTATTTCTGATCTTATTGGCACTATAAAAAATAATTATGCGGTTGACGCTAATTGTGTTTATTCATGCGGTATGAGTAATGGTGGATATATGAGTCATACGTTAGCGAGTACTTTGGGTGACAAGATTGCTGCCATAGCATCTGTTACAGGCAGTATGTTCTATAGCCAGTTCTACAGCTGGATCACCAGCAGAGCTGTTCCGGTTATGCAAATAAGTGGCACTGGTGATGTAACAGTACCTTATTTAGGAAATACAAACAGCCTTCCAATTGATACCTTGGTAAAATACTGGGTATCTATCAACAATTGTAATCCTACCCCTGTATTTACTGCTGTTCCTGATGTAAATACCGGTGATGGTTGTACTGCTGAACATTATTTGTTTCCGGGTGGAACCGGTGGGGCAACGGTTGAGCTTTATAAAATTATTGGTGGAGGCCATTCCTGGCCCGGTTCACCTTATATTATAGGAGTAACGAATCAGGATTTTAATGCTTCTTTACAGATCTGGCTGTTTTTTAGAAAGTACAAACTGAATCAATTTGTTGGGATCAATGAATTAGGAAATTCAGATAATTCACAGATATATCCAAATCCCTGCACCAACGTTGTTTATATAGATGGCGAAAAAGTTGAAACGACCATGATCCTGGATCTGAATGGCAAGGTGGTTATTGAAACAAACAAAAAACAAATTGATGTATCGTCACTTGCTAAAGGAGTGTATTCAGTTGTTATTGTTTCTGAAAATTACCGTTCAGTAAAAAAATTAGTGAAGCTTTAGTCAGTTACCTGACATAAGGCTTACCTCCAAATTACTTATCCCTGCTTGAATTCGGATAAAAAAAATCTTCACACGTATGAAATAAGATTTCATACGTGTGAAGATCAATGTAAAAAAACTGTTGTTTATTATTTTGTTCCAGCAACTAAATTTACATTCAATTCGAAATCATCGCTGATCGCTTTATCACCAATAGATTCAAAGAAACTTGCCGAACCGTATTTAATATCAAATTTGGTACGGTTAATAATTATTTTAGCAATTACTACCATTGTTTTTTCATCCATTTTTATTTTTGCCGGAAAGGTAATTTCATTTGTAATACCTTTTATCGTTAATTTTCCGGTTACATTAAAATCATTATCTGGTTTTAATGTTGCTATTGGGGCAACTTTCGTGATCTCAAATTTTGCAGTTGGATTTTTTTCAGAACTAAAAAAATCATCTGATTTTAAATGCCCGATCAATTTATCATTCCATTCTTTATCCGTTAAATCAGTACAGGTTATTGAATTCATATCAAATTCAATAGTTCCACCGGTGATCGTATTATGATCATTAATAACGGAACCCTTTGAAACATTGATCTTACCATCATGTTGTCCTGTCACTTTTTTACCTAACCAGGTTGCTGTAGTTGCTTTAGTATCCACACTGTAAGTTGTTAAGTGTTTTTCTTTTGGAGCAGTAAATGCAAATGCTGTTATCGCAGCTGCTGCAACAAAGCCCATTGTGATTTTTTTTGTCATTTTTTTTATTTGTTTTAAGTTAATGTTAAACTTTAGAATGATTTAGTTCATTCGAGAGTACAAATGTATGTATATACACACATTAATCCAAATTTATTTTATTAACAAAAGTTAAAATCATTTTTTTCTAAGGTTTAATTAAATAAAGACCCCTATCTATGAGCCTTTCGGCATTAGAAAACTTCTCAACCAGAAGTGTTTTTTTTACTTTTTAAACTCAATAGAAACTGAATTTATGCAATAACGCAACCCGGTTGGTGCAGGGCCATCATCAAATACGTGCCCAAGATGCCCGCCACATGATGCGCATGTAATTTCAGTACGAACCATACCTGCAGTTTTATCTTTTGTATATACAACTTTGCTCGAATCAAGCACATCAGAAAAACTTGGCCAGCCGCATCCTGCATCAAATTTAGTATCCGACTTAAATAGCTCCTCACCGCAGGCAGCACACGTATAAACGCCCTTTTCTTTATGTAAAAAATATTTTCCGGAATAAGGCATTTCAGTGCCCTTTTTACGCAACACATCAAATTGCTCGGGACTTAAAACTTTTTTCCACTCTTCATCCGTTTTTACAACTTTATTGCTCATGATACTTTTAGATTTTACGTTTGTTTGATTGTTCTGACTTTCCCCCTTACATGCAATAAAAGTCAGAGCAACCAGGAGATATATTATATTTTTCATAGGTAGATAATTAAGTGATTTATCCTTTCTTATCAGGGCAAAAACTATACCAATTTGTTATATAACTTAACCTCTAAAAATCTGATGCAACAAAAATGTTCTATTTGAACGAATTTATTATTTTTTTCAGTTTAAAAAAACACGGGGATTAGCAGGAGGTAGATCATTGCATAAGCCTGCAATCCACTGATTTTAAAATCGCAAAATGAAACGTAAAAAGGAATGCAACGCAAATAATTACCTATAAGAGGTAAAAAAACTCAAACTAGTGGATCAGTTTTGAAAACAACAAAAAGTAAAATGAGATCAGGCAATTGTTTTCTATCCTAATGATATAATTTTATTAATCATCAGTTGGTTCAGCAGCTTTCTCAAAACTTGCTTTTTTAGGTTTGATCTTTTTTACAAACAAAACATTGATCAACTCATCATCAAGGGTGGGTACTGTTTTGGACATGCCATTGGTAATGGTGACAGGGAAATCATAACGCAATTTTTTCTTTACCAAAGCATAAGTTCCATCTTCCAGTTTTGTATACATTGCTATTATCCGTCCATCTTTTACATCACACTTTCCATTAAAGCACTCCGCATCACTCCCGGTTCTGAAAGTGATAATAACGTCTGAATAAGTACCATCAGCAACATCATCTGCACCACGGGCTTCAAATTTTTGAGCCCATTTTATAAAGCAGTTGCTGTCTTCTTCAACTTTTTTGCTTGCCTGCGCAAAAACAGTAATGGTTACAATAAATAAAGCAAGTGTAAATATTATTTTTTTCATATCAATAAGTTATAGTAGTGCAAATTAATTAAAATAAGTTCATAAATATATAAATTATCTACAATAATTTCAAATGTTAGCCCAAAAGAACTTATTTTTATATCTCATTAAGAAAAGAAACATTTCCATACTTTTTCTGTTTTCAACCGATGGTATCGGTTTCATATTTTCGTATATTCGAACAACCTTAGGTAATTTTTAATATTTTATGAGTAGATCTCTTATCGAAAACAATTTAAAAGAAGCCCATCAGCTGCTTGAACAGTTCATAGCCGAACCCAAAAATACTGATGCAATTGAAAAAGCCGGGAAATTATTAGTTGAAACTTTTAAAAGTGGTAACAAAGTGATATCCTGTGGCAATGGTGGTTCTATGTGCGATGCCATGCATTTTGCAGAAGAACTGAGCGGCCGTTTTCGTGAAGACAGAAAGGCATTGCCCGCTATTTCTATTTCTGACTCCTCCCATATTTCCTGTGTAGCTAACGATTATGGTTACGATAAAGTTTTTTCGCGTTATATTGAAGCTATTGGAAACAAAGGCGATGTTTTACTTGCAATCAGCACCAGCGGTAATTCAATAAATATCATCAATGCTATTAATGCCGCTGCACAAAAAGGAATGACTGTAATAGGGTTAACCGGAAAAACGGGTGGTGAGATGGCGGGCTTATGCAATATTGAAATACGTGCACCGCACAGTCAATATGCCGACAGAGCGCAGGAAATACACATTAAAGTGATACATTCTCTGATACATTTTGTTGAAAATAATTTGTAACCATAAAAAAAGATGCTTGTAAAAACATACGGTAGTGCAGTTTATGGGATCAACGCCACCACTGTAACTGTTGAAACCAATATAAATCCGGGTATAAATTTCTTTTTAGTGGGTTTGCCCGATAGTGCTGTAAAAGAAAGTCAGCAACGAATTGATGCCGCATTAAAAAATAATGGTTTTAAAATTCCGGGTAAAAGTATTGTCATTAACATGGCACCTGCTGATATACGCAAAGAAGGCTCTGCTTATGACCTAACCATTGCAGTTGGAATATTGGCAGCATCCGGGCAAATAAAATCCGATACGGTAAGCGACTATATTATAATGGGCGAACTTTCACTTGATGGAGGGTTACAACCCATTAAGGGTGTATTACCAATTGCTATAAAAGCGAAAGAAGAAAAATTTAAGGGTATAATTCTTCCAAAGCAAAATGCCAAGGAGGCTGCTATTGTTAGTGGTTTAGAGGTATATGGAGTTGAAACAATAAAAGAAGTGATTGATTTTTTTAATGAAAAAATTAAACTTGAGCAAACAATTGTAAATACAAGAGATGAATTTTTCTTAAAAATAAATGATAACGAATTAGATTTTGCTGATGTAAAAGGACAGGAAAATATTAAGCGTGCTTTGGAAATTGCCGCTGCGGGCGGGCATAATGTAATATTGATCGGGCCTCCGGGTTCGGGAAAAACAATGCTGGCAAAACGTTTACCCACTATTTTACCACCGATGAATTTACATGAAGCACTTGAAACTACAAAGATCCATAGTGTTGCAGG
>JAZKBX010000179.1:20162-21643 GCA_040388455.1 Bacteroidota bacterium | reverse complement strand
CATTACAAAGGCAAACAATATGAAGTGATCGGTGTAGCCAAACACAGCGAAACTCTTGAAGAACTGGTCATATACAAAGCCCTCTATCAATTGGAAGGTGAAAATTTATGGGCTCGTCCTTTGAAGATGTTTACCGAAAATATAATTTCAGAAGGAAAAGAAATACCCAGGTTCAAATTTCAGGGTATATAATTTTTAATTGCCCCCCTTCAGTGATCAAATCTGTGTATTTTCAGAAGAAGGAGGATTATTTAGAAGTGCTGATACATTCATAACTTCCGTTTGTTTACGAATAGATTCATCATGTATCAATTGATAGATCCCTTTAATGAACTCTTTTGTAAGCCCAAGCTGATAGCCACTTGAAATGCTTGTTTCAACCAGTTTTCGCCAATGAGCTACTTGCAAAACAGTAACATTATTATCCCGTTTGTACTCGCCAATATTTGCAGAAACAACCATCCTTTTGGCCAGCAATTCTAATAGATCATTATCTAATTTATGAATAATGGCACGTAATTCTTCCAACTTGGTCTGTACCTCAATATTTGCAATTGATGCAGAACGTATGTTTAACTCATTAATAATTTTATTAAGCTCGAAAGGCGTGATCTGCTGCTTTGCATCACTCAATGCGGAAAACGGGTTATTATGAGTTTCAATCATCAGTCCATCCATATCCATGTCCATTGCTTTTTGGGCAAGATATGGTATCAATTCTGGAGTTCCGCCTATATGCGAAGGATCACATATTACCGGCAATTCAGGGCAAGCTGTTTTTAATTCAATAGCAAGTTCCCATTTGGGAGAATTACGAAACGGCCCATTATCATACGAATAAAATCCCCGATGTATCGCAGCAATTTTTTTGATACCTGCATTATTGATACGCTCCAATGCACCCGCCCATAATTGAAGATCGGGATAAATGGGATTTTTTACAAAAACAGGAATATCAACCCCTTTCAATGCATCAGCGATCTCCTGAACCGAAAAAGGATTTACAGTGGTACGGGCGCCAATCCAAAGAATATCAATCCCATGTTTCAGGCACTTTTCAACATGTTCAGCATTTGCAACTTCTGTTGCCGTAAGCAAACCTGTTTCTCTTTTTACAGCCTGCATCCATTTTAAACCAATATCTCCTATCCCTTCAAACGTATTGGGACGAGTACGTGGTTTCCAAATTCCGGCCCTAAAAACACTATTCGGGTAAAAAGTCGCAATTTGTTTTGCAGTATCCAGCATTTGCTCTTCACTTTCTGCACTGCATGGGCCCGCTATCAGCAAAGGTTTTGCATAATTCGAAAACCATTTTTTTAATGGGATTATGTCTAATTCTATATTCAACGTTTAAATTTTTTGTTCCTATTCGGGTGTTAAATTTAAGATTATTAACAAAGTGACACAAATAAATTTTGAATGAAGATTAAAAAACAAAATTCTCATTCAGCATAGCTTGTAAACGCATTTTGGAATGT
>JAZKBX010000179.1:1716-20062 GCA_040388455.1 Bacteroidota bacterium | reverse complement strand
GCGCTATTTTGTAGCGAGTATATACTAGTTAGGCAAAATACAAAGACAGATCTACCTTAATCGAAAAAAAACATGACAAAATATATTTTCACAATTCTAACTTTTCTATTTATTTCATTCTGTTATGGGCAGAGTTTTGAAACATATAATGGTGATACTTATCATTTAAATCAAAAGAAATAAAATATTTGCTAGACAACAACATGAAATGTGTCCGATATTTATCCTATGTATAAAGGTGGAGAAGATGGTTCTGTCGCATCTGAGCTAAAATTCAATATTTTGACTCCTGAACAGGTTAAAGATTTCAGCATTTACTGGCATTTTACAAGCCCTCATTTTTGTCAAATTTTATGATTTAGCTCAGATGCGACAGAACCTTTAATTCGAACTATCGCAAAATACTTCATTCATTAAAGCAAAATACTTTTATTAACAAAAAAAACCATCAGAAATGATGGTTTTTTTTGTTTCATTTAACGCTGGGATTATTCATCCATCCATTTTTCCATTTTAGGAATCCAACCAGAAGTAGGATCCATCAATAGTTGTTTACTTCCCTTTTCACCTTTTGTATATTCCAATTGAAGCGTTCCTGTAGCAACTGGTGCAATATTTTCACCATCTTTAAATGCCCAAACAGTCACTTTCAAATCGTATACTCCGCCTTCCTTAATTTTATCTTTTACCAATCTCATAACTTCTAAGTATGCGTAATCTGCACCATTATCATCAGTAAGTGCACGACCTGGCATATAGAAATCTTCTTTGTATTTGTCAATTTGAGGAATGTTTTTTGAGAAAAATGTGCTTGATTTTCTCAATTTTTCTCTGTCTGTAGTTTGACCTAAAAGTTCATACGTAACATTAAACCATGCACCTGGATGAGAAATCATTAACGGTTGTTCAAAGTATGCCTTGTAACCCAATTTCGATCCCATTTCAGCTTTTGTAACAAGCCATTCTAATTTTTCGCTTGGCTCATTATCTCTTATATTTCTAAAAATGTGAGAACCTTTTGCAAACGCAATTTTTCCTTTGTAGTTTTTGTATGAATCAAAGTTCATTAACGTCTTTTTTACTTTCTCCAATTTTTCTGAATTCAAAGAATTCATAATCATCTCTACTTTCGCTTGAGCTGTTTCAAGATCCCATGTAGAAAATTTTGATTTGTCTTTTGCATAGATATCAGTTACTTTTCTTTTTGCTTCTGGCGGAACACAATTTCCGTTATTATTGTAATCTGTAGAAATTTGTGCAAACACACCTGGCTCAACTTCAATCAATTCAACATAAGACGCTGCATTGTTACCAGTTAATTTAAAAAACAATTTAACTTGATTTTTAGTAAGATAACTTTCCTTCAATTCTAATTTTAATTGAGGCTCTTTTCCTTTTTTCTCAAAGTAATAAAGTTCATTTACTAATTTCCCTTCTGCTTCTTTTACGAATTTAAAACCGTACTCTTTTTTATCAGACATACCAGTATATTCACCAGTAACACCTAATTCATCTTTTTCTTCATTAAAGCTTGCAAATTTTCCACCCTTTTGAGCTACAGAATTACCGCTTACAGCACCTACAACTAGTAGGCTTAACATTGTTTTTAAAATTGTTTTTTTTTTCATTTTTAATTTAAGTTTAAAATAATTATGGTTAAAAATTTAATGTAATACTTTTCGTTTGTGTGGATGTGTTTCCATCTGAACCGGTATTTCCGGTATTTCCTTTCAGTCCATTTGGAGAATTTGTTGGGCCACCACTGCCACCCTTACCTCCTGCATTATTTACTGTAATAATACAATTACCAACAGATGGATCTTTAATAATAGTTACATTTCCACCATTACCACCGTGTCCACCATTACCACCGGTAGTTTTACTTGCATACCCTTTGCTTCCATCCATTCCTTTGCCACCGTTTGCATTTACAATAAGTTCGGTTGATGGCGTTAATTTCAATCTAGCAACCACCATATTTTTACTTGTACTAAAAATTTCAATTTTGTTCAGCGGCTCACCTGTTTGTTTATGTTTTACAGTTACAACTTTAACAACCAAATGTTCGCCATCTCCAGCATTTTGACCATCAACACCTTGAAGTACCACAACATGATCATGTCTGTCTATGCCTCTAAATCCACTACGACTAATTTGCACAGCAACATCGTTGGTAGTATTCAATGCCTTGCTAACTTTTAAAGTTGGATGATAGATAGATGCAACATTTAAAACAACTTTATCATTTGGAATATTAGTGGCATCATTATCTACTCTAATTTCATCAATGGTATTACTACATCCTTCATGCGAAATTTTAAAATCATCCCATGGTAGTTTTCCACCTAATCCTGACGTTTTTAACACCGTTCCATCTTTTAATGTTGCCACCACTCCATAAAAAATTACTGGACTGAAGTGAGCAACTTGCGTAGGTTGGGAAACAAATTGGATTTCAATTTTTGCAACTTCTTTACCTTGCAAAGAATTATTTTTCCTATCAATTTCTACTTGCGCTGCACGTTCTTCTTTTACATTTGCTCTTGCATTTGTTTGATTTTTATAGGTAGCTGCAATATAATCTTCAATTTTTTTATTCGTTGTTTCAAAATTATTACTGTAACTATCGCCTTCCTTAACAAATACATATTTTGCAGTTGCTTGCTGTTTCGCATTCCATTCGTAATAAACACCAAAATTTTCTACAAACGACAATCGAAATCCTTTGAATAAAAAATAGGCAGGATAACCTGGAATATCTGGTTCAAAAAGTTCATCTAAAATTCCTGATCTTTTAACCAAAATTTTAGACACTCGTTTGTCAGATTTAGTAATTTCAATTGGCCAAGATTTTGCAACTTTATCAAAACTGTTTTTGTCATTTAATTTGTAAACGGTATAATTTCCCGTTTCAAATTTTTCAAGAATGGTATTTTGACTTTCTTGTGCGAATAGAGAAATCGAAACAAAAAGAAAAAAGCTGTTAAGTATTGTTTTTAATTTACTCATTTTTAATTGTTTAGCAAAATTTAAAGCGTTTTTATAATCTTAAAAACCTACAATCCAACAATAAGATTATAATTGCGAGGACGAATGTAAAACAAGAAATTAAAATGGATAGATTTTCTTCAGTAACAGCCAATATAGTTTAGCAATGGCAAAATATTAGGAAACAATGCCTGTTTCGAATTCTGCTCTTTTATATTTCGAGAGCTTAGCTATTAGTCCGTTAGTAAGATTAATAGTTAAATCTGATTTGGAATAGTTTACGATATGGTTTTTAGAAATCAACCATGATTTATGTACTCGAATAAAATTTGGATTTTCAGAAAATATTGATTCAAAATGTTTTAAATTTTTGCTTACCGTATGTTTCTTATCAAAGGTATGGATAAAACAATAAGATTCTTGC
Organism: Bacteroidota bacterium; assembly: GCA_040388455.1. GTDB lineage: Bacteria > Bacteroidota > Bacteroidia > 2-12-FULL-35-15 > 2-12-FULL-35-15 > 2-12-FULL-35-15. The sequence continues at coordinate 16,650 of JAZKBX010000179.1, read as the reverse complement.
GCTTCAATTGCCACAATAGACTCAAGAGCAACCACTTGCTGATACCCTTTTTCAGAAATTAGCAGATTTTTAATTTCTTTGGATTGTAGCGTATTACTTAAAAGTTTAAATCGTTCCGCATTATTTTTTATTTCAACTTTATTTTTAACTTTTTCAACAGCCAGCTTTAGCCGATCAATGTCAATCGGTTTAAGCAAGTAATCCACAGCAGAAATTTCAAAAGCACGCAAAGCGTATTTATCGTAGGCAGTTACGAATACAATTTCAAAATTTATTTCATCAAAAAAATTAACAATCTCGTATCCAGCATAGTTGGGCATTTCAATATCCAAAAAAACAATGTCTGGTTGGTTGTTTTTAATTTCATCAACCGCTTGTAAAACCGTTGAACATTTATTCAATAATACAATTTCCGGACAAAATCGTGAAAGCAAATTTTCAAGAACGTCTCTTGCTCGTTCTTCATCATCTACAATAATGGCTTTCATTTTATTCATTTTACAATAATAGCATCAATTCGTATAGGATGTATATATTTTTTATAAATGCCCAAATTAGTTCAGTAATGGTTAAAATGTATGCTTTATTGGAATGAATAAAATAACCCTAGTTCCACAAGTAATTCCTCCTTCGTAAAGATCTTCATATTTAAACCCTAAATCTCCTTCAAAGTGATTTTTTAAAATTTGAAACCGTTTTTTTATCGCTTGATTTGAAAAGGATTCGTGTTCCGATTTTTGTCGCAATTTAATTTCTCTTGCCTTTTCACGACCTACGCCATTGTCTTCAATGGTACAAATTAGCACTTCCGTTAATTGAAAACTTATACTTAATTTTTTTTCTCCCTCTTTATGTAAAATGCCATGCACAAGTGCATTTTCAATAAATGGTTGAATTAACAACGGAGGAACCATAATTCCCTCTATTTCCTCAGAATGAATACTAAAATTAAGTTCCTCTTTGAATCGCAATTTTTCGAGAGACAAATACAACTCAATTAATTTGAGTTCCTGCTCAAATTCAATAAAATCTTTGTCTGAATAATTAAGCGTTCTTCTTATTAAATTAGAAAATTTTGCAATAAACGTATACGAATTATCAATATCTCCTTTAAGCACCAAATCTTGAATAGAATTTAATGCATTAAAAATAAAGTGCGGATTCATTTGGGATTGAATGGCTGTCAACTTTGAGGCATTCAATTCATTTCGTAATTCTGCTTTCTTATTTTGAATACTTAATTGCCAACGATAAATAAAATAAATTATACTAAAAAACAGGAACAAGACAATAGTAATAAACCACCATCTTAAATAAAATGGAGAGGCAATTACAAAAGAATACGCCACTACTTCACTATAAATCCCTTGATTTTCAGCTTTTACTAAAAATGTATAATTCCCTGGTGCTAATGCGTTGTATAATATTTGATTGTTATCAAAACCCGAAACTATCCATTCTTCTTCATATCCAATTAGTTTATAATAGTATTTAACATTTTCTCTATTTCGAATAGTTGGAGAAGATATTGTAAATCGAAATTTGCGTTGATCACTTTCAAAAAAAACTTTCGATTCAATATTAACCAAACTAGAATCATCGACCTCAATAGCAGTAATTGCAATAAGCGGTTTAATTGTATTACTACTTAATTTATTTAAACTTATTTTTTGAACACCTTTCGAATGGCAAATCCAAAGTTGATCATTCACAATTTCAAAATCATAAATTTTATTTGTAGAAAATCCGTGAACCAAATTCAGCTGCAACAGCACCTCGCCTTTCATATCCATAACCACAAAGCCTTGAGAGGAATTTGTATAAATTCTATTTTCGTATACTACCAACTTATAGATTTCTATTTCTTCTTCATTTACTTTTGGATTAACTCGTCCAACTATTTTTCCTTGTTTGAAAAATAAAATTCCACTGCCTTTTGTAGAAACATACAGTGTATTTTTATCAGAAGATAAATCGTTGGCAAATATATTTACGTTTTCAAAATTTACATTTTCAATGTCACCTTTCTGTTTAATAATTTTTAAACCATCTGAAGTCGCGACATAGACATTCTCGCTTTCTGGCTCTCGCTCTATTGCATAGGTACGTAACTTTAATGCAGGAATAATGCCTCCAACATATTTCTTAGGCTGAATTAAAGATACCTTTGCTACTCCAACATTTAAAGCCAAAAACAAACTGCCATCTCCCATTATGGTAGCATCCTTTAAAGCTGCAGCAATCAGTTCGGTAATTTCACCTGTTTTAATATTATAGGCTTTAATTTTCCCATCGTCAAATATTATATAAGGAAAATCGGGCCAACTAAAAATAGAATGAATCGGGCGAATTCCATTATTTGATATGGTATTAAACTTCCCATCTTGATCTTGATAACCATATAATTTTCCATTTAATGAACCCAATATCATTCCCAATGATTTGTTCTGACAAATACTGATTAATGTATTTTCCTTTGGAATACTTAACACATCTGGAATTTCTAAATTTGGGATAACTAGAACTCCGTTATTAAAAGTGCTTAATAATATGTTCCCTTCATTATCTTTAAAAACATCTGAAATAATATATTCAGAATACATAGTTGCGGATACATCCTTTTGATTTTTATTAGCAAGTAATCGAACTCCAGAAACTGCCCCTGCTAACCACAATTGATCATTTTCATTATAAAATCTTAGAAAATCACAGATTTTTACTGATTCAAATTCCATTACCAATTTCAATTTAAAAGTGCTTTCATCAAACTTAAAAACTCTTTTATCCATAGTGCTAATTGCAAAGGTTTCTCCTTCCATTACAAAAAACTTTAGCACTCCCATAATTTTAGGCCCATCATAAATTATTGGAACCACCTTTGACGCATTTCCATTAATTACAATTACAGAGTCTAATGCTAAGACATGACTTAATACTTCTCCATTTTTATTTATGAAAGGAAAACCAAAATAACAGCCCCCAGGAGTGCTGAATTTTATTTTCTCCCCATTTTTATTAAAAGACAGTATTGTTCTCGAAACAATTACTAAATTATTTTGAAAAGAAATTATTAAAGAAATATCGTTTGATCGCTCCTCTTCAATTAGTTCATAAAATATAGAGCAAATCCCATCTTCAATTTTTATAATCTGATTATTTAAATTGTGGCAATAAATTGTTCCTTTTTGATCTTGTACAAATCCAAAAGCAGAAAGTCCATTCATATCCCTGCAGTCAACTTTTTTATAGATATGTCCATCATATTTATAAAAACCATGATCAGTTGCAAACCAATAATTTAACTGCTTATCCTGAATTACATCATAAATTTGAATTCCGTCAAATTGCTCCTTCCCTAAATTAAAATAAGAAGGTTGCTGAGCGAAAGTTGATAAGTGACCTAAGCAAAGCGTGACAGATATAAGAAATATATAACTTAAGAATTTGTTCATTTCTTTGTGAAATTTAGGCAATTTTTTAACAGTTTTGAAAGTTACTTGAGATAAAAATAATATTAAAATGAAAAACTTTCAAAATTTTGGTAGCTGAATAGTAGGTAAATTCAAGGATTGGCTATTAAGGATTTAGTATTGATAATTAAAACAGCAACAACGAACCGTAGAAGAATGAGTGAAAAATGATTTATATATTTGTTGTTTTAGGCATTAGAATGTGGCATAGACGGATAATTGTACACTGCATAACAGCAGGGCTTTGCAACAGGCGTGGGCTCGCTGCTGTTTTGACAATTCAGTGCAATTTGATATCTTTGTGGGGCTTGAAGTAGAAGTGCGTTTAAACCACGCCCGAATGCAAAACCGCAAACCGTTCCCCCCATTGAGCACAGCCTACCCCTACGTTCTTATTAACAAGACAATGGCGGAACTCCTATGCTATCACAGTCAGTAAAGAGCCAAAACACTGACAAAAAATCAATTTCACCAAAAATCTTTTTCAACATTTTTTCAAAGCGGCAGGATTTTTTTGTACTTTTGCATGACCTTCAAATTCCTCTGGTTAGGGAACAATCTATAAATTATTAGTGTTATGTTAACAACTACCAAATACATTTTTGTTACTGGAGGAGTAACTTCATCGTTAGGAAAAGGAATTCTTGCAGCTTCTTTAGCTAAACTTTTACAGGCAAGAGGCTATACTGTTACTATCCAAAAACTTGACCCCTATATTAATGTTGACCCAGGAACCCTTAATCCTTATGAACATGGCGAATGTTTTGTTACCGATGACGGTGCTGAAACTGATTTGGATCTTGGACATTACGAACGTTTTTTAAACATACCTACATCACAAGCGAATAATGTTACTACAGGCCGCATCTATCAATCCGTTATTGAAAAGGAAAGACGCGGTGATTTTCTTGGAAAAACCGTTCAGGTAATTCCTCATATTACAGATGAAATAAAAACACGTATTAAATTGCTTGGCAAAACAGGCAATTATCAGTTTATTATTACCGAAATTGGTGGTACCGTTGGTGATATTGAATCATTACCTTACATTGAAGCAGTACGTCAATTAAAATGGGAATTAGGCAGAGATGCAATGGTGATACACCTTACATTGATCCCCTATTTATCAACTACAGGTGAACTTAAAACAAAACCAACTCAACACTCGGTAAAACTATTGTTAGAATACGGTGTTCAGCCCGATGTATTGGTTTGCAGAACAGAACATGCGCTTAATAGAGATATAAAAAACAAGATAGCCCTATTCTGTAACGTTGCACCTAATGCTGTTATAGAAGCACGTGATGCAAGCACCATTTATGAAGTTCCATTATTAATGGAAGAAGAACAGCTGGATATTGTAGTTTTAAATCAACTGAATATGCCTGTTTCTGAAAATCTGGATCTGGCAAAATGGAAAGATTTTTTACACAAATTCAAGCACCCAAAGCACGAAGTAAAAATTGGATTAGTAGGTAAATATGTGGAGCTGAAAGAAGCATACAAATCTATTTCGGAAGCATTCATACATGCCGGTGCTGCCAATGATTGTAAGGTATCCATTGAATGGATCCACTCCGAAAGTATTACAGATGAAAATGTAACTGAAAAATTTAAAAACCTGTGTGGAATTTTAGTTGCTCCAGGTTTTGGACAACGTGGTATTGAAGGTAAGATCAGTGCTATCAAATACGCCCGCGAAAATCAGGTTCCTTTTTTAGGAGTTTGTTTGGGAATGCAATGTGCTGTAATTGAATTTGCCCGCAATGTATTAGGATTAAAAGATGCGAACTCTACCGAAATGGATCCTGCTACAACCAACCCGGTAATTGATCTGTTAGAAACACAAAAAAAGATCACCAACAAAGGTGGAACAATGCGTTTAGGTTCATACCCATGCAATATCACCGAAGGCACCAAAGCATGGGAAATATATAAGCAGAAAGAAATTAATGAACGGCACCGTCATCGTTATGAATTTAATAACGAATATTTAGAAGATTTCGAAAAAGCCGGGATGATCGCTTCAGGAATTAACCCGGAAGGCGGTTTGGTAGAGATCATTGAGATCAAAGACCATCCATGGTTTGTTGGAGTTCAATTCCATCCCGAATATAAAAGCACAGTTGCCAATCCGCATTCATTGTTTGTTAATTTCGTGAAAGCCGCAATTGAAATAGGTAAGCTTGTACACTAAAAATACTTATTGAGAGAATTTCAGTATTTCCTCCACAAGGCAACTCGCATTATAAATTTCTTTATTTTTAAGCCCTTTCGACAAAGAGCTCCTTCCTTCGTCTGGATAAACTCCGGCTCGGCTTATTTTGTAAGGATGGACTTTAGTCCATCCACTAAGATACATCAATTAAGGGCAGAGAGCCCTAGGCTCGGTTCATATTCTTACAATATGATTCGTTCCTACGGAACTTATTTTTTTATTGTTATCTTTTTCAACGGACTAAAGTCCATTGTTACAATATCATCCGTTCCGGAGTTTATCCAGACGAAGGAAGGAGAACTGTGCCTTTTGTCTGCCTATTAGCAGATTACTTTTTTGCCAGCCTCGATAATTATCAGTGCTCTTTGCTAAATTTATAATGCGTGTTGCCCTGATTTCCTTCTAAATCAGACTGGTTGATACCATTACCATATAAATATTACAAAAAAAGTTGAATGGACAAAAAATCTAACAAGTTTTAAAAACCTGTCAGGTTTAGCCTCCTTTAAAAATATAATTATTGGATTAATTCGTAACAAGCATTGGTATAAACATACACTTCCAAAGGCACTGGATGACTATACACTCACAATATCGTCCCCCCCATTGATACCGTATTATAAATAAAAAAACAATCTACTATAAATAAAAAATGCTCCCAATATTTGGGAGCATTTTTTTATAAAGTAAGCGTATTAATTATTTTTTTCCTAAACCTGTAGGGCTACCAACACGGGTCATCGCACAACGGAATCCTAACCAGGCTGTTGACTGACGTTCATCAAGAAAACGTCTTGTTCCCGGTACCATCCAATATGCACGGTCTTTCCAGGATCCCCCTTTATAAACACGGGCCTTATCATTAATAAGTGAAGTTACAGTATATTCATACATACCATTACTCTCCGCTTTACCTGTTCCCGGATCATATCCTTCAGACCATGATGCACCACTCAAACCAGCAGCTTGTGTTTTAACATCACCATCCAAATAGTTGATATTATCGGCATATTTATAATTTCTTCTCTCATCTAAGTTATCATCAGCTACAGTAATGCTAACATCTCTCCAACGAACCATACCCGGAACACTTATGATATTTCTGTGTGCAGTATCAGTTGGATTATCATACTGAATAGTGTCATTTATCACAATACCATCCTCATTACGGATCTGTGTTTTAAATACATTCCCTCTGAATGGACGGAAGTCAGCCTTATCTTCAGCAGAAAGCGGACGATACGTATCCATTACCCACTCACTTACGTTACCTGCCATATTATATAAACCATAATCGTTTGGCCAATATGAATATACAGGAGTAGTAATATCACCAGCATCATTAAGTGAACCTGCTGTACCCATCATATCACCATTACTGCGTTGATAGTTAGCCATCATCTGACCTAAAAATTTCTCATCCGGGTTACGTGTTCCGTGACCATTCCAAGGATACAATCTTCTATCAGTGATACGCTCACCTACAGTATTTCCAATCAAACCATAAGCAGCAAATTCCCACTCAGCTTCAGTTGGCAGACGGTATCTCGGTAAGAATATACCATCTTCCATACGCACTAAACGATCACCACCATCTGGGCTCATTGAGTGAAGTGGAGTAACCACAGTTCCTTGCCATTTACCAGCAAGATATTGATCAGTATTAAAATAATCAGTTTCAGTTGGGGTTGGAGCGTGATCCAGGATGCCTTCACGAATTAAAATAAATTCGTTTACACGATCAGTACGCCAAGCACAAAAATCGGATGCCTGTAACCAGTTAATACCTACCACAGGATAATCTCTGTAAGCCGGGTGGCGTAAATAATACTCAACATAGGGCTCGTTAAAAGCTAAACGATCTCTCCATACTAAGGTATCAGGCATAGCCTTTTTTAATACATCATAAAAATTGGCAGCAAATACTCTTGTTGTCCAATGAATGTATTCAAGATAATCAAGGTTACGAACTTCTGTTTGATCCATATAAAATGAGGAAACAGTTACTCTTCTTGGAATTGAGTTCCAATCATACGTAACATCCTGCTCAGCTCTACCCATTGTAAAACTACCACCTTGTACTAAAACCAAACCGGGACCAGTTTCCTGTTCTTCATATGGGATAACTTCGAAACCTCCGTTTTTGGGATTATTATATTCCCAAGCAGTAATAGGCGATCTTTCTTTGGCACAAGATCCAAGGACCAAAATTCCAGAGAATAAGATGATTTTGCTTGATACTTTTTTCATTGCTTTTTAATTTTGGTTAATAAATTAAGTATAGGCGTAATAAGTAATAAAGTACTCGAACGGATAATTTCTTAATTTGTTACTCTCAACTGAATTTAATTTTAAAAACTGATAATTTTACCTATTTAATAAAATATACAATTTCTAACATTGAATAATTAATGTTAGAAATTGTATTGAAATATTCTTTTAGAATGAAGGACAGCTTACTAACCTAAACTTTTTCTTTTTCGGCTTACATTCAAATTGTAATGAGAATGAAATTTCATGAGAACCTGCAGTCGCATTTGTTAGTTTTGATACTGTTACATCATAACTGTATCCAATTTTAAAGAAATGTTGCTGAAAACCGATAACTGCTATAAAGGAATCCTGGTTACGATACCATAAACCAGCTACCATAGAACCTTTGGTAAAATATAATCCCAAATTAAGTTGTTGGAAATCCTGTTGCTTTTGAAACAATACGTTTGGAGAGATAAATGTTTGACTTCCTTTATCACCTATTGGCAATGTTGCTCCTGCATGTCCTGTCAATTTCATCGGAAGTTTGCTTATTCCAAGTAACCCTTCATCCGGTTCAGCTAAATGGTGAGCTGCAAAACCAAAGAAATAACGTTTACTGTAACCCAATACACCTGCTGAAAAATCAATACCTGACTTGCTTTGTAGTCTTTGTACCTCATTGGTATTGTAAACAAATCCTCTGCGTTCGTCAATCATATCGCCAAAAGTAAGTTTACTCCAATCGATGCTTTTTTGAAAATAAGTTGCCTGGGCACCAAATTTCAATGAAAATTCTCTTGTAACATTTAAAAGATAAGAATACATACCGCTAACATTGGTAGTAGTTAAGGTGCCTTGTCCGGCTTTGTCATTGATAACAAGCAAACCTAAACCTCCTCCAATTGCATCAACGTGCTGATCGTAGGATGCTGAATAAGTAACATAAGTACCAGAAATACCCGGCCATTGGTTACGGTAGTTAAGGTTAACTCTTGGACATCTCGCAGTTCCTGCAAGTGCAGGATTTAGATACAGAGGATTTGCATAGAACTGAGTAAATACAGGATCTTGGGCAAATACACTTTCGCTAAAGCCTAAAGAAAACAGTATAGTTGAAGTTACAAGGATTCGTTTTAACATAGCCATGTTTTTATAGTAGGACACAATTATACATAAAAAATATTTAAATTTACAAAATAATGTTAAAATAAATTCAAATACAATATTCAACTAAAAAAGTCGTTACTCAAAATATTATCGTACAAAAAAACAAATTTATACAAAAAAAATCGTAAAAAACGATAATAAGCTCTTCTTTGAGAGGAATTATTGTAATCGGGATTGGAATTTATTCAAAATGAGAAAAAATTGTTCATTTTTGACTTTTCAAGGAAAAACAGGCAATTTTAAATTATCTGCTTTTTATTTGTTTTTATTTATTAAATTGGTATATTAAACCATTCTAAATTATCTAATTTTACCCGAATTGGTATTTACTTAATTTCTGAAAATTTTATGAGTGTTCGCTTTTCATTAAGTTTGATTTTATTTCTCTTCACAAGCCTTATCGCTTTGGGTCAATCCAAATTTGTTACCCCTGCTAATTCAGGATCGAACAAAATTGTTTGGTATGCCCCATCAACCATAAAAATTTCTGACAGCGAATCCCAACATTTTTTATCATTTAGCGGAGCTCAATATGCTTTTGAAGATGATTTTCTGCCTCGTTACAGCCAAAAAATAAAATTAGCAGGTAATGAACAAAAATTTTCTACACTAATCGTAAATCCGGTTTATGAATCATTAACTGATGCAGAAATATCCCTGATAAAAAACCCTGCAAAAATCAGCAACCAAATAATTGTAAGTTCGAATGTTTTTACCTCAAAAAAGAAGTCGTATGGTGTAGTTTCATTTATTCCGATCCGTAAAAATTCAGGCACCGAAAAATTTGAAAAATTAGTATCTTTTGATCTGACTACAACACCTGAGTTCGCCCTAAAATCGGGAACCCGTGCAGTTCACTCTTATGCTTCTAATTCAGTTTTACAAAATGGGGCATGGTATAAAATAGGTATCCAAACTGATGGTATCTATAAATTATCCTATACTTTTTTGCAAAACATAGGAATTGATATGACTGCAATTAATCCCCAGAATATCCGGATCTATGGTAATGGTGGAGAAATGCTTTCGGAATTAAACGCTAAAGCGCGCCCTGATGACCTTGTTGAAAATGCAGTGTTTGTTCAAGGGGAGAGTGATGGTATATTTAATGAAAGTGATTATGTATTATTTTACGGAAAAGGACCAAATACCTGGTCATACGACAGTACCTCCTGTCCCAAATTTACGCACTCCATACATTTGTATTCCGATTCGGCTTATTATTTTATCACTGCTGATATGGGTGCTGGCAAGCGCATTCAGCCCCAGGCATCATCCTCCGCCCCTGCTACTCATACTGTAAGCAGTTTTGATGATTACTCTTTTCATGAAAATTCAACAACAAATTTTATAAAATCGGGAAGGCAATGGTTTGGTGAATATTTTGAGAATACGACCTCTTATAATTTTTCCTTTTCATTTCCGAATATTGATGTAGCTATTCCTGCCACAGTAAAAACCAGCCTTGCATCACGTTATTTAATTTCCGGTAATGCCACTTATTCGGTTAGCAGCCAATCAGGAAGCAGTATAATTTCTATTCCTAATGTTTCGGGCAGTGCATATGACAATTATGCCAAAATTATTTCCGGATGTTATTCCTTTAATCCTTCCAGTCCAACCATCACGGTAAACGTTACCAAACAAACAGCCGATGCAATAGCCTGGCTCGATTATATTGAAGTAAATGTGAGACGTCAGTTAACCATGACTGGTTCCCAACTTATTTTCAGAGATGCTCAATCGGTTGGTACAGGCAATTTAGCTGAATATAATGTTACAAGTAATTCAGCGATCCAGATATGGGATATTTCTGATATGGCAAATATTAAACTTCAATCGGTGATCAATCCGGTAGCAACACTTCATCAATTTGTTTTGCCGGCTGACTCCTTAAAACAATTTATAGCATTTACTGGGACCTCCTACCTTACACCATCTGCCTCTGGTATTGTTGCTAATCAGGACCTACATGCCTTATCTGATAAGGATTATATTATTGTTGCCCACCCTGATTTTTACCAGGAGGCGCTGCAACTGGCGGCTCATCATGAAAGCAGGGATGGTTTATCTTCCATTGTGGTAACACCTCAGCAAATATATAATGAATTTTCGTCAGGCTCCCAGGACATATCTGCTATCCGGGATTTTGTAAAAATGTTTTATGATAAGGCTGCAAATGCAAGTGAAATGCCACAATATTTATTATTATTCGGGGATGGCTCATACGATAATAAAAAACCTACGGGCAGCAATAGTAATTATATTCCAACATATCAATCGGATAATTCAACTGTGCCAACATCATCGTATGTATCAGATGATTTTTATGGTTTGCTTGATGATAATGAAGGTGTGTGGAACTCTGATGCAGTAGATATTGGAATTGGACGTTTTCCGGTAAAAACAAAAGCAAGCGCACAAGTGGCAGTAAATAAAATATTAAATTATACAAAAACAGGAGTACCATCATCAGAAACTACTACTACTTCCTGCACCGATCAAATTGCGGGCTCTCCATTTGGCAGTTGGCGCAATACTGTTTGTTTTATTGGTGATGATGAAGATGGAGGTATACACTCTTCTCAGGCGAACCAACAAGCCACTTTGGTAGATACGAGCTACAATGATTACAATATTGATAAGATCTATTTAGATGCTTATAAACAGGAAGCTACACCGGGAGGGAACCGTTATCCTGAAGTGGTAGATGCTATCAATAAACGTATTGAACAGGGTACGTTAATTTTAAATTACACCGGACATGGAGGTGAATTAGGTTTGGCGCATGAACGTGTGATAGAGGTTTCGCAAATAAATAAATGGAACAATGCAAATAAATTATTTTTGCTTTTTACTGCTACCTGTGAGTTTAGCAGGTATGACGATCCGGAAAGAACCTCAGCAGGAGAATATGCTTTTTTAAATCCTGATGGTGGTGCAATAGCTTTGTTTAGTACTGTACGATTAGTGTTTGCAAGTCCGAATTTTTATCTGAACCTGGATTTTTATAAAGCAGCATTTGAACCTATAAACGGGAAGATGCCACGGTTGGGTGATCTGTATGAATTTATAAAAACACAATCGGGCGGAAACTCTGTAAATAGCCGGAATTTCACATTACTTGGCGATCCGGCCTTAACATTAGCATATCCGAAATATAACGTTGCTACAGATACAGTTAATGCAGTTGCTGTTACCTCTACCAGCTCAGATACATTAAAGGCCCTTTCTATTGTTACCATTAGTGGGCATGTTCAAGATAACACAGGCGCTCTTTTACCTGCCTATAACGGGGTTTTATACCCCACGGTTTATGATAAATCGCAGGATGTAACCACCTTATCAAATGATGGATCTGCAAGCCCGGCTTATACCTTTAAACTTCAAAAAAATATTTTGTATAAAGGGAAAGTAAGTGTGACCAATGGCTATTTTAAATTTTCATTTATCATTCCAAAAGATATCGCCTATCAATATGGGATAGGCCGTGTAAGCTATTATGCCGAAAATGGTAATGAAGATGCAATAGGAAATTATGAAAAAATAATTATTGGGGGATCCAATAATAACGCTCCTGCCGATGCTGTTGGACCTGAAGTAAGTTTATATCTGAATGATATTAAATTTGTATTTGGAGGCACAACCGATGAAAACCCTGATCTGTATTCTGTTTTGAAAGACGACAATGGGATCAATACCGTTGGAAATGGGATAGGACACGACATCATTGCTACACTGGATGCTAATACTGAAAAAGCGATCGTGTTAAATGATTATTACCAATCGGATCTAAACAGTTATAAAAGTGGAAAAATACGATATCCTTTAACCGATATAAGTGAGGGAAAACATACTTTAAAATTAAAAGTGTGGGATGTATATAATAATTCATCTGAATCCTATACTGAGTTTATAGTTGCCAAATCGGCTGAATTAGCCTTAAGCCATGTATTAAATTACCCAAATCCTTTTACTACCAGAACACAATTTTATTTTGAGCACAACCAGGCCTGCGACTTACTAGAGGTTCAGGTTCAGGTATTTACAGTGTCGGGTAAACTGGTAAAAAGCATTAATCAGTTCGTACATTCGGAAGGTTTCCGATCGGAACCAATTGAATGGAATGGTCGTGATGATTTTGGTGATAAAATAGGCAGAGGGGTTTATCTGTATCGTGTTAAAGTAAAAACAAGTGACGGTGCAGCTGCAGAGAAATATGAGAAACTTGTAATTTTAAATTAATTAGTACTTTAGCAATCCCAAAAAAGGGACTGGCATACTATTTTATATAATTATAACGTTGGACGATGTCTTTCATTAATAAAAAAAAAATTCAGATGAATTATTTAAAAGTAATCCCACTGCCTCTTTTAAAAAGAAGGATGAACAAAAAAAATATAGCGGCCTTTTCACTGATTTTATTGGGTATTAACTACTCTTTTTCACAGATCAATTACAATCAAATTTCCGGTCAGGAATTAGATAGCCGCCTCAATACAATTACTACAGCAGTTCCTTTTTTATTGATCTCGCCAGACTCAAGAGCAGGCGGGATGGGAGATGCGGGCTGTGCTTCATCAACTGATGTAAACTCCATTCATTGGAATCCGGCCAAATTAGGTTTTGCAGATAAACAAATGGGTATCGGTGTTTCTTACACGCCCTGGTTAAGAGCGTTGGTTCCTGACATCAATCTTGCGTATTTATCCGGCTATTATAAAACTAAAAAAAGTGGAACTATTGGAGTTTCGATGCGTTATTTCTCTTTAGGGGACATTACTTTTACAGATATCAATGGCAATACCACAGGGCAGTTTCGCCCAAATGAGTTTGCAATTGATGTAGCTTATGCAACCAAATTAGGTAAAAACTTTTCGGCAGGTGGAGCGGCACGTTATATTAATTCGAATTTAACCGGTGGCACCTTTGTAGATGGCTCTGCAACACGCCCGGGACGTTCTTTTGCTGTGGATGTTTCCGGCTTATATAAAGTGGATAAAATTAAGCTTGGTGATAAAAAAGCTATTGCAGCTGTAGGTTTGAATATTTCGAATATTGGTGCTAAAATGTCGTATTCCGATAGAGGCGGGAAAAATAATTCTGATTTTATTCCGATCAATATGCGTTTAGGAGGCTCTTTATCTATCAACATTGATGATTTTAACAATATTGTTTTTGTTGCTGATGTTAATAAATTATTGGTGCCAACCCCTCCTATCTATAAACAAAAAATAAATCCAATCACAGGAAAACCAGATGGTGTGGAGGTTGATGCAAATGGTGACCCTGTTATCCTTAAAGGCAAAGACCCAAGAAGAGGGGTTGCAGAAGGTATTTTAGGATCCTTTAACGATGCACCAGGTGGAGGCAAAGAAGAATTAAGAGAACTTAATTACTCAGCTGGAATGGAGTATTGGTATAATAAATTATTCGCCATTCGGTTAGGATATTTCTATGAGCACCCTACAAAAGGAAACCGTCAATATTTTACATTGGGGGCAGGTGTTAAATACAATGTATTCGGTTTAGATTTTGCTTACCTTATTCCAACGCAACAGCGAAACCCACTCGAGAACACCTTAAGATTTTCACTTACTTTTGATTTTGATGCGTTTAAAGCTCAAAATGATGCTCCTGCGGAATAAAAAAATAGAGAAATAGACAATTAGAGAATTAGAGAGTTGGAGAGTTGGAGAATTAAAAATTAAACAAATCACTAAATTACTAAATCAACAAATCTCTAACTCTCTAATTCACTAATTCTCCAAATCAAAAAAATGAAAATACGTGTTGGATTCGGTTTTGATGTTCATCAGTTGC
>JAZKBX010000179.1:0-1706 GCA_040388455.1 Bacteroidota bacterium | reverse complement strand
AGTTGGAAAGTATAAAGTTGGAAAGTTCAAAGTTTAAAGTTTAAAGTTGATATATTCTATTTTAAAAATTCATGTGTAATCTGGAATCTTAACTTTCTAACTTTAAACTTTTAAACATTAAAACTATATTATGAAAATACGCATTGGATTCGGTTTTGATGTTCATCAGTTGCAAGAAGGAAAAGAATTTTGGCTTGGGGGGATTAAAATTGAAAATGCAAAAAAAGGTGCAGTTGGTCATTCCGATGCAGACGTTCTGATCCATGCCATTTGTGATGCTTTACTTGGAGCAGCCGGTATGCGTGATATCGGATTTAATTTTCCGGACACCTCATCAGAATTCAAAGGAATAGATAGTAAAATATTACTTGCCCGAGTAATGGATCTGTTGAAAAAAGAGAACTATACCATTGGAAATATTGACTGCACCCTGGTTTTAGAAAATCCCAAAATAAATCCACATATTGATACGATGAAACAAACGCTTGCACCAATTATGAATATAGATGCAAGTGATCTGGGTATTAAGGCCACCACTAACGAAAAAATGGGGTTTATAGGCAGAGAGGAAGGCGTTTGTGCATATGCTGTTGCATTAATAAGTTCAAAAGGAAAAAGTTCAAAGTTGAAAGTTCAAAGTTGAAAGTTCAAAGTTCAAAGTTGAAAAATAAAAATTTAAATTTCTTCTTTTGAATTTTAACTCTCTCTTTCTTTAACTTTTGAATTTTAAATTTCTCCCTTTAAACTTATTTACAAAGTAAGTGTGTATTCCAGCCCAACAATGTAAATATTCTCCGGGGCAGAAACATTGAATTCATTTTGAATTAAGTAGTAAAATCCAAACATATCCCTATCGTTTCTTTTATAATCTAAACCAACAATATAACGCTGGCGATGCAACGTCTTGTCGGATTCAACATTCCTTGGGTCATTGATCTGATAACGAAACTCCGCAGAAATGTATGGTCTAATACGCTTATCAGTGTCGTATTTCAGTTCAAACTTACTTCTTGAATACCATTCCGGAACAATACCATCAGCACTGGAATAAACATTTCTTAATTCGGACTGAATGCGATGGCGGTATGATAAAGAAAATTGTCCTGCCTTCTTTTTCAATAAAATATCCAGCATTAAACGGTGACGATAACTAAATGTATCATCTTTTAAAAATTTATCGATCATTCGATACGCCAAAGAAACTTTCAAAAATTTAAATGGACGAACGGCAACACCTAAGTCGGTGTAAAATAAATTAAGCCGGGTAAAATTTTCTCTCAACCGAAACTCTTCTGTTAAAAAAACAGAAACATTTTTTTTTAGGTCTTTTTGAATATTGAATGTTGTCCACAAACCTGCATCGTTCGTTGATTGGGCAAAAGAGGAAGCTCCTCTCCAGCTCCCCCCGAAGGAGAAGAAGAATAAAAGAAGAAAAAAGCTTCCCCTTCCTAACCCAAGTTGGATCAGATGAGAGTTCTTTAATTTATCTTTTATGTTTTCCATTTTTTTCTATTTATATGTTCTTTTTTTTTTGCCTTTTAAGATCCACCTACTGCTTCTCCCCTTTTGGAGATAGGATTAAGGAGAGTTTTTTTTATTTCGCTTCGTTGTAATAAATTCTAATCACAGCAGTATCTTTTAAAA
The DNA here is from genome assembly GCA_040388455.1 of Bacteroidota bacterium. Taxonomy (GTDB): domain Bacteria; phylum Bacteroidota; class Bacteroidia; order 2-12-FULL-35-15; family 2-12-FULL-35-15; genus 2-12-FULL-35-15. The sequence goes on along the minus strand of JAZKBX010000179.1, from coordinate 62 downwards.
AATCAATTTTACCAATTGCGATACGATTGATTTTAATTCCCATTCGTTTTTCTAAATCAGCC